>JALHUF010000281.1 GCA_022866195.1 Terriglobia bacterium | reverse complement strand
CGTGCAGGAGATACCGCCATGAAGAAGGCAAGGCTCGTCATTGCTGTGGGGACCAGTGTGTCCCTGGCGCTCGTCATGTTGATTTTCTCCCCGGCAGGGGCGTTCGGGCAGACCGGGGCGGGAACGGTTACAGGGACGGTGCGGGACGCAGAGCAGAAGGTGGTTCCCGCAGCGGCTGTTACGATCACCAATTCCGAAACGAACATCTCCCATAAGGTGCAGACTTCTGATGTGGGGGTTTATTACTTCGGTGCCCTTCCGCGCGGCCCTTACACGCTGGCTGTCGAAAAGGAAGGGTTCAAGAAGTGGGAGGGAAAATTCGTCCTGCGAGTTGGGGAGAATGCTGCCGTTGACCCAACTCTGGAGGTGGGGAGCTTACGAACCGTCGTCGAGGTGACTGGCGCGGCTCCGCTCATCACCACGGCAAGCATGGAAATTTCGAGCGTGAAAGATTACGAACGCATTCGCCAGTTGCCCCTGACTAGTCGCGCCATCAGCAATCTGTTTAACTTAACTCCCGGAGTCGAGGGGGGCGGGAACGCCCGGGTCAACGGTCTCAAAGTGGGGTCGTTGGAAATCACCCTCGACGGCCTGTCGATAGTGGACCGGTTTGGAGGCGGCATCGCCCGCGTCTCGCCGGGCCTGGACACGGTTCAGGAGTTCCGGATTGAGACGGTGGGTTCCGACGCGCGCTATTCGCGGCCGGCGAGTGTGACTATGGTCACCCGGAGTGGCACCAACGCGTTTCATGGGAGTGTCTTTGAGACTCATCGCAACAACTCCGGCGGCCTGCGCGTGCGCCGCCGTGAGGATTCAGCAGAACGCGACCCAGTGACCCACGAATTGTTGTTCACGCCGGACAAATTGATTCGGAATGAGTATGGCGTCTCGGCGGGTGGCCCCTTCTACATCCCCGGTGTGTACAACGGCCGCAACAAGAGCTTCTGGTTTGTGGCCTTCGAGGGGTCGAAGGAGCGCATGCGGAGTCTCAATGAGGACGACGAGAATGGCCAGGCTGTGCCGACAGAAGCCATGTGGAACGGCGATTTAAGTAACGCTGTGGACCCGGAGGGTAACCTGATCACCATCTACGACCCTCTGACCACGGACGCCAACGGAGTGCGACAACCCTTCGACGGAAATATCATTCCTCCCGGCAGGATCAGTCCGATGGCCAAGGTGTTGAGCACCCTAACGGCTCGTCCACTTGACGCCACGAATCCTTACATAGATTCCAACTACATCACGTTTTATCCTGACAAGACGGACATCAACAATCTCACCATCAAAGGGGACCACCACTTCACGGACAAGGACAATCTGTCGGTAAGATGGACGCGCAGTACGCGCCACTCCGCCACCGAAGGTGGGGTGTACGGGAACCCAGTGAACGCAGCGGCGGGATTGGGAACCTCCAGAAACGATCCCAGGATTCACAACGTTTCGGCTAATTACAACCGGACGATAACGAATACTCTGCTGAACGAGGTGCTGGTGGGAGTTCACCGGTCATATAAGGGCTCCGGTACCCTGGCCGACTTTACCGACTGGCCGGCCAAGCTCGGCCTGCCAAACCCGTTCGGCGTTACCGGATGGCCCACCTTTTGCGCTGGCAACATGGGGTTCTATGGTTATTTTTGCTGGGACTCCGACAACCGCAAGGATGAGGCGCTGACCGCCGAGGTTCTCGAGGACAACGCGAGCTGGGTCAAGGGGAAGCACACCCTCCAGTTCGGCGGGAGATTCCGCAAGGAGCAGAATAACGTGCGCGAACTCCAGCAGGCCCAGGGTTCGCACAATTTCGGTGGGGCTTGGACAGCCCAGGTTGATCCGGACGACCCTACCGTTTCCCTCCCCTTTACCGGAGACGGATTTGCCGACCTGCTTTTGGGGCTCCCCGATTATTTGTCCAATCAGTACAACCGTGGCTTCTTCTACTTTCGGCAGACGGAGGTAGGCCTCTACGTTAACGACAAGTGGAAGGTCTCTCCCCGTTTGACGCTGAACCTGGGGTTGCGCTGGGACAAGTGGACGCCATACCACGAGAAACTCAACCGCCTGGCGTATGTTGATCTCGACACGGTCCGCGACAAATTCGAAGTGGTGACACCAGGGAATCACAGCATGGAGGACATGCCTGGCGTCCCCCCGGCGGTGCTTACTTCCTGGGCCGCGCGCGGCCTGACTTGGACTACTGCGGACGCCATAGGGTATCCAAGCAACCTGTTCCGGGCGGACAATAACAATTTCGCTCCTCGCCTCGGTGCCGCGTTCATGCTTACGGACAAAACAGTGTTGCGCGGCGGGTACGGAGAGTATTTCTGGACCATGCCCCTTTCCCAGATCTTGCAGTCCTCAAGAAACAACCCGCCGCTGAACCTGAGGTTTGAGACCGATGTGTGGGGTAAGAATGAGTTGCCTGATTGGAACTACCCGCTGATCACAAACCCGGCGTCTGAAGACTTCCTTCCCAACGCGACCGTCGATATTGACGGGATCGTTTATATTCCCTCTTCTGCCAGATCTGCGACCCTGGTTGACGGGCGCAAGTGGAAGGACGGTCGTTCCCAGGAGTGGCACATCACCCTGGAGCGCGAGTTGCCGCGCCAGACCTCTCTAAGGCTCAGCTACATCGGGACACACGGAACGGACCTAGAGCAGCAATTCGAGGTCAATAGCAGGGAGGCAACTTACAACTACGCGGTCTTGACCCGACTGAAGCCTCCCAGCAAACTTGATGAGCTCCGTCCCAACAAGGATTGGTCTCTCATTGCGATAAATCGCACGGGGTTCTCCAATACGCACTCAGCTCAGATTGAGATTGAACGGAAGTTTTCCAACGGGGTGGCTTTCCAGTGGTTCTACACTTACACGCGGTCATTGACCACCAGCGACCAAGGCGGCTTTACTGCCGGCAATGTCGGCATAAACCAAGCCGGTGGTGGGGCACGGGTGCCGGAGATTGTCCAGATACTCGGCGAGCCGAACCTCACCTACGACCAGAGGCTCCAGTTAGCTAAATTCAACTCAACCGAGGTTCCTCCTCATCGCGTCCGATACAATTTCATCCTCGATCTGCCCTTTGGCCGGGGCAAGAAATTCGGCGCGAATGTCTCCGGACCATTAAACCAGCTCATCGGCGGCTGGCAGATTGCCGGCATCGGCGATTGGCGCGGCGGTTTCTGGCAGAGTGTCTCGACCAGCCGGTTCCAGTCTGGTAATCCCCGGCTTGATGCCGACCAGCGGCTCGAGATGACCTACGGCGACACTCACAGGCGGTTGTGGTTTGCAGGGGACTTCAACCCCTCCTTAGCGACCGATGTCACGGGAGGAGACTTGACGGCCCTGGTACCTCAGGATCGGAGCCAAAGAACCGTCCGGCCCTGGGGACCCGACTGCGGTGGCAGCTATAACAACAACCGGCAGGCAGTGACTCTTGCAGACGGCACTTGTTACAACGCAGCCGTCGGCGATTTCTACAATTGGTTTCCGAGAGCCAGCATCATCGGCCCAGGCGCCTGGAATGTGGACCTTTCGCTCTTCAAGAACTTCAGAATCAAAGAGCGGGCGAACATCCGGTTTACCGCGGATTTCTTCAACGCCTTCAATCACCCGAACGATAACT
>JALHUF010000280.1 GCA_022866195.1 Terriglobia bacterium | reverse complement strand
TCGAAGACTGATGCCGCCACGCAGCGCAGCCCGTCCACCGCCTCCTCGTTATCCACGGCATAGCCCCGTTCGCGAATCCGCTCCAACTCTTTCTTTAGCTGGGGTAGCGTGGTGACGGTGCGCGGCGTCAAGCGCTGCAAGCCTGGCGACTTGGCGAGCTTCGTCAGCATTTCTTCGCTCTGGTAAGCCAACAACACCTTCCCGACCCCGGTGCAGTGCAGTGGCATCTGACCTCCCAGCCGGGCATCGAGGGCGACCGGTTGAGGGCTGCCAAATTTCTCGATGGAGATTGCCTGGTCGCCCTGAAGTATCGCCAGGTGCACGGTCTCCTGAGTCTTCTGGTTGAGTTCACGCAGGAGGGGATGGGCCACGCGGCGATAATCCAGCCGGTCCAATACACGCAGACCCATCCGCAGCACCTGGAATCCGAGCTGGTAGCCACCGCTGGCCGGGTCCAACTCCACAAACCCTTGCCGAACGAGGTTGACCATCAAACGGTGAACAGTGCTGACGTGCAGGTGCAGCCGCCGACTGAGTTCCGTCAGCGTGTAGCTGGGCTGGTCGTCTTCTGCCAGGCATTCCAGGATGCGCAGCGCCTTGACCAAGGCTTTGACGGTGTAGGCCGCCGAGGGAACCGCTGGGTCAGATTTCGGGGTTTTCATATTGTGAAAGCTATTGCGGCATGGGCAAAGGTGTCAAGCGGGAATGCCCACCGGCCCACAGTTCGCAACCCCGACTGGCATCATGGCGAAGTAGCAGGCCAGCTTGGCTCCGCAGGCCATCAGGGACTCACCCCCATGGGCAGTTCATGGCGCCGGTGGGCGCGCGCCAGATTCGATTCGGGCGATTTCAGCCTGGGCGCGAGCACGGTTCGGGCCCTCCACGTCCTGCAGGTATTGAATCGCCAAACGCAGGTCGCCTCGCTGCGCCGCGGCGTAGCCGCGAATCAGTCTCCTCTCATTCTCCGAAGGCAGATGGCGAATCAGCAGGTCCGCGGGGATCGGATCAGGCGCGCGCAAGCTCTGCATGAAATTGATGTTGAGGGGAATGGTGTTGTAGGGAACCGTGTTTCCTTTTGGCGTCTGATACTCCAGGTAAGGGCGGAAATCGGTGGAGGCAAAGTCCGCCGGCAAGCCACCTAAGCGCGGCAGCGATGCCAGCGCCTGCCGCAGGGAGTCCCCGTACAACATCAGCTCCCCCAGCAAGGCAAACATGCTCGGCGCATTAATGGAGCTTAGCTCCTCGCGCACCTTGGGATTGGCATCATGGGTCTCAATCTTTCCATAGTCACACTCCAAGGGCGCCGCCGAAGCGATGAGCACGCCCTGCTCGGGGCCCAGGAAAAACGCTACGTGCGGGAAAACCCGGGCGGCAGTGTTCAGGATGACCAGGAAATCCTGGGTCCGCATGTGGTGAATCTGCACCCACTGCTGGAGGATGCCACGCTCCTGCAAGCGCGCGCGACAGAGCTCGTAGAATTCCTGGTTATAAAGATCTGCCTCGCCACTGATCCAGATGGAGCTGATCTCAATAGTGATCAGATCGTAGCGTTCGCGCGAGAGAAGGAGAAAGTTGCGCCCGTCGGCGAGGTGGAGCTGAACGCGCGGGTCGCGGTCAAAAACCCTTCTGTTCACGTCCTCGAACCACAGCCGCGCGGCTTCGACGATGTGGGGAGCGATCTCCACGGTGTCAATACGCCGAAACGGGAACCCGGCGACGGTGCGGAGCGTATTGCCTGTTCCCAAGCCGATCACCAGAGCCTTGTCGAACTCGCGGGTGAAGAGAATGGGAATTAAGGCGAAGCGAATCTGCGCCCCCATTTCCCCCGCATTGTTGCCCTGGAATTTCCCGTTGGAGAGCATAACGCGCGTGGGGCCTACCTGGATGACCGAAGTCAGACCTCCTTGGATGTCCTCCCGCAGATAGAGCACGCGGTCGATCGGCCAGCCGCGGTCGAAATAGACATAGGAACCGCGTGACATGCGGCGAGCGTCCCAATCCCCTTGCCCCACCCAAAAGACCAGTGCCAGCGAGGCAACAACCATGGTCAGAATGAGCTTATATGCTCGGCGGAGTCGAACCAGGTACAGGGCAAAGGCCAACCCTAACAGCAGGTTCACCGTCGCTGCACCGCGAAGACTCAGGAGCGATCCCCACCGCGGCAACAAGACAAAGCCCGTCAACACCGAACCCAGGATGGCGCCCAGGGTGTTGGCGGCATAAATTCCACCCACACTGCCGCCTACCCGTGTGGCGCGATGGCTGGCAAGATTAAGCAGGAGCGGAAAGCTTAACCCCAGCAGCAACGACGGGACGATGAGCAGATAGAAGGCGCAAAAGAATCGCAGCAGTTCTCCAGCGACAAAATACGTGGCATCACGTTTCCAGAGGAACGTCGTGTCCACGCCCATCAGTCCCATAAGGAGAAGGATTTCGACCCCTAATTCAATGGCCCGCGCCCACGGGAATCTGGCGGCGCGAGGACGGCGATAGATTCGCCAGCCCAGGTAGATGACCCTCAGGAACAAGAGGAAGGCAATGCCGAGGAGGTCGAACTCAAAGGCCTTCAGGAGGCCCTGGGCAAAGACGTCGGGAATACGGCTCCAAAGGGGCACGGTGCAGAAAATGGCCAGCGCCAGAAACAATTGCGAGCCGGCCAGCGCCCGCGCCCAGAGTTCAGGCCGTCGCAGACGACGCGCGACTATCTGAGCCCCCAATCCCAGGCCACACAGAAAGGTAAACAGCATGACCCCGAAGGCGTACACCGTGTTACCTATGA
>JALHUF010000279.1 GCA_022866195.1 Terriglobia bacterium | reverse complement strand
GCCGATATCGTCAACACTCGTAACCAGGGAAGGTGCGGCCTCTGCCGGAAACTCGGGAGTGGCGCGGGCCAGCGTCAAGGCCAGCACCGCTCGGGCCCCCGCGGCCTTCAGCGCCTGAGCACAGGCGGAAAGCGTCGCGCCCGTGGTCATGACGTCGTCCACTAACACTACCACCCGCTCGCGGACGCGTTCCGGCCGCACAACAGAGAAAACCCCGCGCACATTTTCTTGACGCGCCCGCAGGCTCAAACCGGTTTGGGGCGCTGTAGCTCGCGTCCGGCGCAGGCAGCCTGCCTCCAGCCGCGGCGCCCCAATTTCCCGGGCCCGCGCCAATCCGCGCGCTAGTCCTTGGGCCAGCAGTTCCGCCTGGTTGAAGCCCCGCTCGCGTTCCCGCGAGGAATGCAGGGGAACAGGCACGAGAATCGGAGGCTCATCCGGACACGCTTCCGCAACCCATCCCCACAACGACGACAGCAATTCTCCCAGCCTCCTCCCCAGCCGTTCCCGCCGCTGAAATTTCAGTTGCAGAATGACGGCGCGGAGATTACCTGCGTACAGCCCGTAACTGCGCGCGCCATCGAAATTGAATGCTTCCCCGCGGCACAGCGCACACTGGGGCTGAACAGCCTCTAACGCGTGACCCGAGGCGAATGGTAAGCCGCAACAGGCGCAGACTGGCCCGCCCCAGGGCTCCAGGCTCTGCCAACAGGCGCGGCAGATGCCTACCAGACCCGCCTCGACGAGCTCTTGACCGCACAGACTACAGGCGGCCGGGAATACGACGCCAAACAGACTAGCGGCTAGCTCTCGAAGGAAGGTAGGAAACGCGGGTTGGCGCTCAGCCGCAGGGTGGAAGACGAGCCTCGCTTTCCGCCGGATAAGCCCGGGTCAGAGAAGCCCCTGCTCCTGCTTTTCCTGGCACTCGATGCAGTGACGAGCCCAGGGAACGGCTTCCAGGCGCTTGTGCTGGACTTCCTCGTGGCAGGCCACGCAGAGGCCGTAGGAGCCGTTCTTGAGGCGCTCGAGGGCCTCGGTTATAAGTTGCAGCATGCGGCGATTATCGTCGCTCTGATGGAAGAGAAATTCTTTGGTGTAAGAATTGGCCGCCTTGTCGGCGATGTCCTGAGTGGCCTCTCCATCCGCTTGCCGCCCGTCCTGTTCGGATTTTGAAACCTGGCGCAACAGCTCTTCCTGCTTGGCCAGTAGGCGTTTTCGAAAGATTCCAGCTTTCTTCTTATCCATGACCTACCTTAGGCGCATAAATCGTATTCCACAAATTATCCATTCTATGGGCTCCCCGCAAAACTGTCAAGCCGCCCCGCGTCCAGGTGGTGTCCTAAATCTGTGTTGCTAGTTCAATTTGACCTTGCTAGGGTTGCTCCACCCGCCTCCTAGCAACAATGGCGCATCTTATTGCGCTTCAGCCGGGAGGCGGGGGAGGGGTAATGCTCCTGTTAGTCACCATCCCCGCTGGCTCTCGGATCGCTATCCGATTCTGCCGCATCCACAACACCTTACGAGTTACCCCTGCAATGGCCGCTGGGGTCACGAACCACATTTGGACGATTGAGGAATTATTTGCATCGGCGTAGAATCTTGGGCGACTTGGAAAACGAAGAGTCGACACAAGAGCCATATCTGTACTTCACGCCTTATTTCCTGTGCAAGAACAGGGACAAGGGTCCGTGCCCCAATTGGATTTATCTGCCCTTTTATCCTCTGCTGGAGTTTCCAGCGCCCGAAGAGCAAGCCAGTAATCCAAGGGACTGGCCAGGGGATGAATGGAAAAAACTCTTTGGATGCAGCGCATGCGGGCATGTGTACGAGTACAAGGGACGCGATGTCCGTTGGGAAGTGATATCCAAAACGAGCCGAGGGAAATTTCATAGCGGATGCACCTGTTTTTCCATAGAATTGCGATGCGCCCGACTAGACTGCAAAACTCCAGCAATACTGCACATAGAAAAGAGTCGTGCCACCGACGCTGATATAGAGCGCATGATAACGTCTGGATTCTTCGTCGGAGACCTACCATGTGGTCACTCCATCCTTCCATTGTCCAAAGGTAAATACACAATTAGGCGCGTTATGTCGGTGTCCGAGTAGCAGGGTCGCCTTTTCATATTGCAGGCGACGGAGACCACCCCAAGTAAGGAATAAAAGCCCCGCCGATGGGCGCTGGTTTGACACGGCCACCGGCGGGGCGTACCCTCCGCACCGACCGCTCCTGGCGCAGGGTGGCCCGGTATCGGGCTTCAGTCTGGGAGCGGCGGAGGTGCGAATGCACCTATCGGTGTTTATCCCGAAAGGTTATCGGGTGCCAATCCGATATAAACGGGATGGCACAACTGAAATCAAGATTCGGCCGCCATAAACGACCGACTTGATTTTGGGGCGGCGGTGGTTCTGCCCACCCCCGCAAAACAGCCATCTAGTAAAATGGGCGCAATTCACGCCGCCAAAGGAGCCAAACATGAAACCGCTGCTTTTGAGCGTCGTCTGCCTTTTCCTTACCTTTTCACTCCCGTCGAAATTAGCAGCGCAGACCCCCAAGCAGGAAATTGATGCCGCAAAAATCCTTTGGCATTCCCACGCAAACGCCGTCAAGTATTTCGGGAACCCGGTCAAGATACTTCCGCCTAGAATTCCCGCTGAGGGTTGGGATTACGAATTCCGCAGAGGATGTGGAACGGTCGAAACAAAAGAGCGAGTGCTGTTGTTTGTCTATAGGTATAAGAAGACCCCCAAAGGCGTTCAAGAGGCCCTCGAAAGAGTGGGATTGCCTGTGAATATTCCCCCAGTAGACTTCGGCACATCGTATATGTGGAACAGCGCTGGATGGCATCCCAGGCCGATGTGGTTTAAGGGAAAGATGCTCAACCGCGTCATTCTAGCCAAAGATTTCTCAGAGATCAGTGTAGACGGCCACGAGCCAGGAACTTATTAGCACTGGCCCCCGAATAGAAAGTTGCGGATTCAAATTTTGGACATACCCCTACCAACACACTTTTAGGACACTACCCGCGTCCACCGCAAACCCGGTCGAGGCTTGTACCCCGCAGCGACGCCGCAGTTCTCCCCACAATGCTGATGGCAGGGGCGTGCTTCATGCCAGAGAAGTCTGCTTGCTCCGCAGACTCTGTTCTGTTAATTGGGAATTGGAATGCGGCATCCGAAAGGGACAACAGAAACCGGTTCGGCGGACACCTCAATGACTGCTCGCGGCCCTAGGAGCTAGCTGGCTTTTTCCTCCCAGCGGCGCCGCAGGGCTCGGTGCAGACGGTCACGAACCTCGAGGGGGAGCGGAAACAGCCTGCCGTCACAGTAAAGCTCGATGGTCTTGCGAGCCGAATCAAACACGACCTGGCAATGGTGACACAGGCTGAGATGTTCTTCCAGGTGCCGCTTCAGGTCCGGCTCCATTTCCCCATCGAGGTAGCTCGAAATCTCCTTGAGGCAGTCCTTACAGTTTAACAAGTTCATCCTCGCTTGAACACCTTGCTCAATCCTTCCCGCAACTGCAGCCGGGCGCGGAATAGCCGTGCCTTCACCGCACCCTCGGTAAGGTTAAGGAGCTGTGCCGTTTCCTCCGTGGAAAGCCCTTCCACGTCTCGTAACAGAAACACGGCGCGAAAGCCGGGAGAGAGGCCCTGCGCCGCGTTCTGCAAGATGGTCTCCATCTCCCCCTGGGCATAGAGTTGCTCCGGGTTGGGTTTCCAGTCGGTGAATTCCCGAGGTATGATCTCGCCTTCCTCGCCCACGGCATCTTCAATAGGAACCGCCTTGTCGGAGCGACGCTTGCGCAGTTTCATCAACCCTTCGTTGATGGCGATGCGCACCAGCCAGGTGTAAAAGCGTGCATCCTCACGAAATTCGGCCAGGTGCGCGAAGGCCTTGAGGAAGGCTTCCTGGAGCACATCCTCCGCGTCCTCAGGATTGCCGGTGAGGTTTAAACCCAGGCGATAGATCTTTTTCTCGTAACGGCTCACGAGTGCTTCGAAGGCCGCATAATTGCCAGCCTTCGCCTCGGTGACCAGAACCGAATCATCCTTCCTGGGCACAACCGGGGAAGACTCAGTCATCAACGCTCCGTGAGGCCGAACTGACCGTTCATTTTGGCAGGGCAGCGGAACCAGCGGCGGCGTTTCCGTTACCCCCCAAGCCTCGAAGCATCCATGTCCTGCTTGATTCGATGCTTGGGCCATAGCTAAGTTACATGGAACCTGCCTTGCCTGCAATCGCGGATTTGGGGTCGAGGGGTTCCGCCCCTTTCGTCGTGCCCGTCCCGCCTCCTCCCTCCCCGGCAGGGCACGCACCGCGCGTTTATCTTTTCACCACGCGTGTTCGGGCCGCCGAGTGACCCCACCATGAGCACAGCGCGGGTTTCTCATGGCCTCAACCGCGAGCCGCTCGGCGAGCTCCAGACTCTTGTCGAGCATCAGTCTTCTAGCGACCTGGATCTCGGCCCCTTTTACGGGAAGGCTGAATCCGACCTCGTACTTCGTCGGCTGACCAGACACTTCCATGGCATGCGCATTCCACAATCTGCAAGTATCTATGAGACGCTGATATCAGTTATCCTGGAACAGCGGGTAAACTTGGCGTTTGTGTACCAGGTCAAGAAGGCTTTGACCAAGACCTACGGGGAGCGGGTCTGGTTCGCGGGAAACAGCTATAGCGTGCTCCCTCACCCCGCCGCCAAACTCAGCTCAGCGGGCCGGAGGCAGAAGCGATGACAACCAATCTTTCGCGCTTGACGAGACAGATCCTGGCGCAGGCCCGCCACTCACTTCAGGCGCACCACTTGACCCGCATTGCACGCTGCCTCCGGATGCTCTCTGAGAAAAAGATTTGGTGGCGATCGCACCCCACCTCAAACAGCGTGGGCAACCTAGTTCTGCACCTGGAGGGAAACGTCCGGCAATGGATTATCTCCGGGCTGGGCGGCGCCCCTGACCGCCGGGAACGCGATAAAGAATTCTCAGCACGTGGGCTGTTCCCCCGCCGCGTGCTCCTGGCCCGCCTGGGGAAAACAGTTGCCGAGGCCTCTCGGGTCATCCAGAAGTTGTCCCCGGACGATTTGACACGCGAATACGTGATTCAGGGATTCCGCCTGAGCGGCCTCAAGGCCCTCTGGCATGTTGTTGAACATTTCGCCCATCACGCCGGCCAGATTGTCTTGGTGACGAAGATGAAACGGCGGCGCGACCTGGGGTTCACACGGTTGCCGGGCCAAGCGATAAAGGCATCCCGCACCCGGAAGCTCCCCGCAATCTGACGAAACCTGCGCGTGCAGCAACGGACTCCTTCCCGCTGTCCTGTCGCGGCGGCAATCAGCTCAAACCTGGGGATTTGTTATTGAAGCTGGTGCACTTGTCGGGCGGTAATGACCAGCGTCCCGGCCGGGACTGGGACGCCGTTAATCGTGCTTGCCTGGGCCTGATAGAAGGGCAACCCCCTCACCAGCAGAGTAGCTTGAGGCCTGAGATCGCCCAATCCGAACACGTTGAGAAATACAGTCTGGTTGTTGGTGAAGACCATAACAGGAGAGCCTTGAAGAAGTGAGGCGCCGGGGGCATACCAGAATGCGCCTGTCTTGCCATCCGAGCCAACCGGCGGCACAAGAGAAGACAAGGCCCCTTGCACAGTCTGCAGCTTCAGGAAAATCATGTTTGCATCCACGGTGGTGGGCTGGTCGGTCGTCTTTGTGTATTTACCGTGGACAATCAGCTCCTGGCCGGGAGTCACGGCGGTAGCGTCAAAGGGCAGGTTGAGGAAGTTCGTCAGCCGCGTCGAGTATTGAAACGTCGTGCTTTCGGCAACGTTCACCACGACGACGGAATCCAGAGGCACGCCATAGGTGTACTCGGGTTCCTCCTCGCGCACGTAGAAAGAGAACTGGGTGACTTTACCGCTTTCATCTTTCGTCACGGAGATCACATAGCCAAGGAAGGCCAACTTGTTCTCTTCCACAACGGCACGGTCTTCAACCTCCACGGTTTTCGCCACCAAGTTCCCTTTGTCATCGACAACGGCATCGACCTCCACGAACCTGCCGGTCTCCAGCTGATTCAGCGCGGGGACACCGTAAAGCTGGCTGGTACTAGTCAGATTAACCGTAACTGAAGGACCCGTTCCTGCGAGAAGCTGAACATTGAAACTGCCAATGAAATCCCCGCTCGTGCTGGAGGGGGACACCGTGCGCACAAAACCTACCAGGTCGTCCAGTTCCCCAAACCCCTGGTCTGCTGTGGCGAGCACAGGGGAAGCCTTGAAAATGGGCGTCACGTTGCCCGTCACCTGGTCGTCTGCGTCGAGTTCGATCGACCGCAAGAAGTCAAAATCTAAGCGCAGCACATGCACCTGGTTCTTGACAATTGTCAGGGCAGGCCGGATGGCAATCGTCGGCCCGGAAGTCGAAAACACCGCGTTCAGAACCGTCACGGGAGGGGTCACGGTAGGATCGTAAAGGGCGAGCTGCGGGATCGAAAAGGTGATTGTAGCCTGGTCATAGGTGCCCTCCGGCACGGCAGTCAGATTTAGGACCGTGGCAAAATCCCGCAAAGATGCGAAGTTGACTTTAATATACGAGCTGGGGATCACGGTGACTTTGCTTTCCCCACCTTGAACCCTAAGGGTCATGCCCGTGATGTAAACGCGGAGAGAAAGGACGTCCGACATGGGCGTGTCACCAATGAAGGTGTACAGCGCCCCGTTCCCGATGGGGGTAGGCGTCACGACCTCGTTCCCGCCGCAACTGGCAAGGATCAAGGCAGCCAGTATCACCATGAGGCCCACCGCCAGCGTCCGTTTGCGCATCAGCCTCTTCCTATCTCGGCTGGTCGAGGCCCCCCACTCTGACCGGCTCTCTGCCTTCTTCATCTTGCCGCAACCTCCAGCATGCCCTTCGTCTTCTCTGAGCGGGAACCTCTAGGTCAGATGATCCTTCCCTCTATTCGGGTTTCCCGGCAGGAACAGCTTCCGCCGACCTGACCGAGCCCCCTTGGGAAAATACAGTGAATCATCCAGATAAGGCAAGCAAGACTTGCGGGCGAAACCCTGCCGGGATGTCAGGAAGCACCCGCTCGTTCCAGGTCACGCCGGAGTTCGCGCACCTCCTCGGGAAGCACCTGAAAGCCGCCGAAGGAGGCGCGGTAGAAAGCCTCGACAACCTTCTGGCTGGCGTGGCGCAACTGCGACGAGATTCTCGCTCCCGAAATCCCGAGCGAAGCCGAGGGATCAACGAACCCGGTAGCCACGGCATGATCTTTATGCCGTGGGTTCGTAAGGCATGTGAAAAGCCGGTGGCCACGGCATGATCTTTATGCCGTGGGTTCGTAAGGAATGTGAAAAGCTGGTAGCCACGGCATGATCTTTATGCCGTGGGTTCGTAAGGAATGTGAAAAGCCCACGGCACGAGAGCGGTGCCGTGGCTACCAGCTAGCGGGCCAAAAGCGTGCTGCGGACAACTCTAACCATTGGAATGTGAAGGAGTTAGAAAATCTGTCGCAGTGTTCTCACTTTTCTCATTTTGAGGGCTAACGGGCGCCGGGGGTGGTTCCGGTGAGAGACCCTGTGAGCCTACTTATCGAGGCTAGAGGCGGCCCTCCCAGGGAAATCCCTCCCCTGCCGCCCCGCCTGGGACAACCCCGCGGTCGGCGCCGCGTCTCCAAGACTCCCGGGCGGCTGCTATCTTCGCAAGCAGGTAGCGCGGACCCCCGCTCTTGGGGTCCGCGGTTCTTCTTTAGGAATAGCCGCAGACCTCGCCGACGGAGGTCTGCGCTACGCTTACTTGAGCCATTTCGCCATACGCTGGCGGACTTCTTCTTGACTGATAAGTTCACCGCGGTCCGCTTGGTGAAGACCTCTCTCGACTTTGTAAAGCAGGTAAAGCCGATCCAAGGCCTCTTCGACGCCGGCGTCGTCGGGAAGCTCCTCAATGGCCCTCAATATCTGCTGCTTTGTCCCCACGGCAACTCTCCAATCTCACTTCGTATCCTAGCACTGACTGCGCGTAAGAACTAGCTCACCCGGCCATCCGCGGCGCTCCGGCGGTCGGCCTAACGGCGCTACCAGGACTCCCGCAGGGCGGTGTGGGACACGCTACGCCTAACGGTGGGGTTGAGCCGCGCGCCGCAAGAACTCAGCCGCGCGTCGGCTCCATTCGGGTGTTAGGCGGCCCTAGCCAAACCTCTCGAACGGGCTCAGGATAGACCCAAAG
>JALHUF010000278.1 GCA_022866195.1 Terriglobia bacterium | reverse complement strand
CCTTCTGCCTTCTGCCTTCTGCCTTCTGCCTTCTGGCTCCTGCCTCCTGACTTCTTCCTCACCTTCCCCCCGGCTGCCAATCCTTGAGAATCAATTGTAGCGTGACCGCCCCCTGAAATACGTTCTCGTCGAGCGTAAACGCCAGATCCAGCATCTGTCCGCCAGCCAGGCCGGTGGCTTGCTCAGCCATTTGCCAACCCAGAACGTCGAACTCTTTCCCTTCCTGAGCCACCCTCAACTTTAGATGCTTGCCCTTGAGAACGCGCGGCGGCATCGCCACCCGAGCCTGGCGTGTGGCAAAGACAGGCGTGGGATTCCCAAAGCCGTACGGCTCCAACCTCCGCACTTCCTCATAAAGCCCTTGGCCGATTTCCCCCAGACCGACCTCCGCGTCCACGCGCAACACCGGCTCCAGGTCATCAGGAGCGAGGACTGAATGCGCGTATCGTTCGAGCCGCGTCTCCAGCTCGGGGATTCGGTGCGCGGGGAGCGCAAATCCCGCCGCCTGGGCGTGACCCCCGAAGCGCTCGAAGAGGTCGTCCGCCTGGCGCAAGGCCTCGAGCAGATGGAATCCCTTGATGGACCTTCCGGAGCCGACCCCTACACCCTCCTCCACCCCGATCACCAGCGTGGGGCGATGGTACCGGTCCACCACGCGCTGCGCCACGATGCCGATCACCCCGCGGTGCCATCCTTCAGCGGCAAAAACCAGAGTATAACGCCGGGCCTTCTCAGGATGCCGCTCCATGAGGTCGGCGATGGCAGCGAGAATCTGTTCCTCCACCAGTTGGCGCTCGCGGTTCAGGGCCTCCAGCCGCTCGGCGAGAGAGCGCGCCCGAGCGGGATCCGACGTGGTGAACAGGTCGATAACGTCGCGGGCGTTTTCCATGCGGCCGGCAGCGTTGAGGCGCGGCGCCAAACGGAACGCCACATCACCTGTCGTGATGGGCCGCCCCTCCAGGCCCGACACTGCCAGCAACGCCGTCAAGCCTGCCTGGGCGGGCTCCCGCAAACCCGCCAGCCCGAAATGGGCAATTACGCGGTTCTCCCCGAGCAGCGGCACCACATCCGCAATGGTCCCCAAGGCCACCAGCTTGAGATAGGACTGGAGATGCTGTTCCGGCAGCCGCTCGCCGAGCAGCGCCTGGGCCAGTTTGAAGGCGACGCCCACCCCAGACAGGTTCTTCTCTGGGTACAGGCAGTCGTCGCGAAGGGGATTGAGGATGGCACAGGCCGGCGGCAAGCGGCTATCAGGCAGGTGGTGGTCGGTCACAATGCAGTCGAGTCCCAACTCGCGCGCCCGCGCCAACACTTCGTGTTCGCGCACGCCCGTATCAACACTTAAGACGACGCTGTAGCCGTCGGCCCGCGCTTGCTCCACCACCGGGACGCGCATGCCGTAGCCGTCGGTCAGGCGATGAGGACTATGCGCGTCCACCGCCGCCCCAAGCGCGCGCAGCGCCGCGAGCAAAACCACGACGGCCATCGCCCCATCCACGTCATAGTCGCCGTAAATCAGAATTTTCTCCCGGCGCGCGATGGCCTGCCGCAGACGCGCAGCCGCCACCCGCATGTCGGCCATCAAGAACGGGTCATGAAGCTGGCCGAGCGACGGATGGAGAAACCGCTCAGCCTCCTCCAGCCCCGTGACGCCGCGCAGCACCAGCAGGCGCGCCACGAGCGGCGGAAGGCTCAGCTCGCGCGCCAGCTTGGCGACCGCTTCGGCGTCCACCCTGGAAATCTGCCAACGCATGGATTAGAGAACATCGTGACAGAGCAAGCAGCGCGTTGCAAGAGTGGGGGCATCGCGGTAGCAGGGGCGGCCCCCGGAGGGGGCCACAAACCAATGGCAGCCACGGCACGGTTTTGGTGCCGTGGGTCGTGAACGCATGGAAACGCACAAGCCCACGGCATAGAGAACATGCCGTGGCTACACGCTCCCAGCAACCGGCTAGTGTTGTCCCGCCCATCTCCTAGAGGTTCGACTCAAGCTGAGGTATAGTGCCCCCGGAACAGAGAGACCGAGAGGAGAGCTCCTATGGCCAAGATCAGAAGGCGGAGGTTCCTGCAAAGCGCGGCGGCTCTTTGCGGCTCGGCACTGCTCGGGAGCGAGTTCGCGGGAGTAACCAAGCCGTCGTCCTCGCCGCTCCGCCGGTTTAAGCTGGGCGCCATCAGCGACGGCTTCGCGCAGGACTTCGAGGAAGCTCTGAAGATCATGAAGGGCTACGGCCTACGGTGGGTCGAGATCCGCAACGTCTGGGGCATCTACAACACGGAGGCCAGCTCGGCGCAAATCGCGCGCCTCAAAGAGTTGCTCGTCAAGTACGAGTTCAAGGTCTCCGTGGTAGATACGGCCCTATTCAAGTGCGCCTTGCCGGGCACGAGGCCCGCTGAAGACACCAAGGACGTCTATCCTTACGCGGAGCAGATGGACTTGCTCAAGCGCGCCAGCGACCGCGCGCACGCCTTCGGCACGGACAAGCTGCGGGGATTCACCTTCTGGCGCGTGGCGCAGCCCGAGAAGCTCTACCCGCGCATCGCGGAAGAACTCGAGCGAGCCGCTGAGGTCGCCCGCCGTGCCGGCGTGCGGCTGATACTCGAGGATGAAGGCTCATGCAACGTGGGCACGGGACGCGAACTGGCTCTCCTCCTGAAAAACGTCACGGCCTCCAATGTGGGCGCGAACTGGGATGTGGGCAACGGCTGCTGGCACGGCGAAGCGCCCTTCCCCACGGGTTACGAGGCGCTCCCCAAGCAGCGCCTCGGGCACCTGCACGTGAAAGGCGTGCAGTGCGCGTCGGGCTTCAAAGACTGCCAGGAGACTTTCGCCGAGCAAGGACAGATCGATTTGCTCGGGCAATTCCGCGCTCTGGTGCGCGACGGATACCAGGAGACCATCTCGCTGGAATGCGAGTTCGAAGCGCCCGGCCTTTCCCACCAGGAGACCGCGCGGCGCTCGCTCGAAGGCTTGCTGAAGGTAATGGCGAGCGCGCTGACGTGACCGGCCGCGCCGACGGCACGCCGGCAGGCACACACGCAAGGGGGCTCGGAGCAGACAGGAGAGCGCGTAGGAAGGAGCGTGGCCCTAAGTCCGGATGCCTTCGCCGGCCAAGGCGATGTTGTTGCGGGTGGTGTTCTTGACCAGGTACATGGCCTCGTCGGCCATGCGCAGAAGTTCTTTACGCGAGCGGCCATCCTGGGGGAAAGAGGCCACGCCAAAGCTCGCGGTCACCTTGATGTTCAATCCCTCATCGCTGAAGAAGACCTTCGAGTTCAGCAAGTCCTTCAGGCGGCGAACCACCATCAGCGAGTTCTGCTTCGCGGTCTGGGGCAGCAGCACCACGAACTCGTCTCCCCCGTAACGGAAGGCATAGTCGATCAGGCGGAGATGGCCCTTGATGAGGTCACCGATCATCCACAGCAGCTTCGAGCCCACCAGGTGCCCGTGAGTGTCGTTGACTTGCTTGAAATGGTCCAGGTCCAGGAAGATGACGGAGAACTCGTACGCGTAACGGGTGGAGCGATAGATCTCCGCGTCCAGGACGAAGTTGAGATGGCGGGCATTGTAAAGCGCGGTGCAGTCATCGGTGATCGTCAGCTCGTGGATGCGCTGGATGTACCGGGCATTTTCCAGGGCAATCGCGGCGTAATCGGCCAGACTCTTCAGGATGGGGATATCCTCGCGGCGGAAGCTCTCCCGGCCCAGACAGTTGACCAGCTCGATGACCCCCAGGATCTTCTCTTTCCCTCTGATGGGGACGCACACTACCGAGCGGGTGTCAGTTTGTGTCAGTTCGTCGATGCGCAGGGTGAAACGTGCGTCGCGCTTGACATCCTCCACCAGGACCGGCTCACCCGTCTGTGCCACCCAGCCCGCAATCCCCTCGCCTACCTTGAGCCGGACGTCCTTCAGCTTGTCAGCCCCAGTCCCGATGGCAATCTCGAAGTGCAGCTCCTGCGAGCTCTCATCCAACATCAGCAGAGACCAGGTGTCGGGCTGGAGCAGATCGCTGATTTTCTCCATGACGGTTTGGAGGATCTTCTGCAAGTCGAGCGTAGACGCCAGCGCCTTACCAATCTCGTGGAACAGCGAGAGGCGCTCGATTTGATGCTTCAGTTCGGCGATTTCCTCGTGCGGGTCCATACCTAACCAGGCACTCAATCCTCTTCTATGCGGTCAAACACTTGTAAACCATTGGCTGGCTCATTTCAACACCTTTTTAGGATCCGGCGTTCCAGCGGCCGAGGCTGCGCAGGCTCCGCAGACAGGCGTTGGCGAGGGGGCTAACTCCTTTGAAATCATTTGACACCCGTTGGGACGTGGAAATATTATGATTCGAGGCCCCAATCAGCCTGTGAATGAGAACACTCCGATGGGCTCCTTTGGCGAGAACCTCCGGCGCGAACGAGAGATGCGTGGTGTGACGCTGCAGGAGATCTCCGCCGCCACCAAGATCAGCGGGCGGTTCCTGCAAGCCCTGGAGGCAGAGGAGTTCGCCAAGCTGCCAGGCGGCGTGTTCACCCGCAGCTTCATTCGGGCCTACGCCAAGTACCTGGGTCTGGACGAAGATCGTGTCCTGGCCGAGTATCACCTCATTGCTCAGCCCAAGGCGGATGTGGACCTCAGCCGGCTGACTGTGAGCCATCCGGACGGGCGTCGGGAACGCTCGCGCGGTCCACTCCTCACCTTGCTCTTCGCCGTCATCCTCGTGGGGGGTGGCTACCTGCTGTACCGATCCGCGCACCGCGCCTCCCTGCCTGGAAGCGGCGTCACGGGCCCGCCGCCGGCTCCCACGCGCGCGGCTCCCCCCAGCCCTCCGCCGCAAGCGACCTCTACCCCGGCAGCCGCACCCAGTTCCATCTCCCCAACGGCGGAGAGAAGCGCTGCTCCCACCCAGGGCGTAGGAGGCTCCGGTGCGCTGACTGGCCCGTCTGCCGCGCTCTCGGCCGCTCCGGACTCTGGTGCCCTGAGTGTCGCCCCGGCAGAGGGAGGGTTGGTCCTGCAGGTGGCTGCCACCGAACGAGCCTGGGTAGCCGTCGATGCGGACAGCAGAACGGTCTTGCAGCGCGTGCTGAATCCCAGTGACATTGAAACGCTCAAGGCCAAAGAGTCCTTCGACGTAACTACTGGCAATGCCCAGGGAATTATCTTGACGCTGAATGGTGAAACCTTGAAGCCTCTGGGCCGCCGTGGCGAGGTAAAGTCTATCCACCTGACGCAGAACGATGTGAAGAAGACTTTGCCCTGAGGGACAAACCATTACGGGACGCCTGATCGATACCCTGCGCGAGGGGAAAGCCCCCGAGCTCATCCGGCGCAAAGGCGCCGAGGGAAGCCTGCTCCTGCCCCTCGACGAGAAGATCGAGATCCTGGTTCTCCTGGCTGCCGACCCGAACGACTCCATCCGCAACACGGCCTTCTACACCCTGCAAACCTGGAACCTCGAGGAGTTGCACAAGGTTCTGGCTAATTCCGCCACCCCCCTCGACGTCCTGGACTTTGCGGCCAACCACATGATCGCCGGTCGCAAGGAAATCGCTGAGGCTCTGCTGCGCAACGCGGCGCTGCCCGACGACCTCCGCGAATGGGTCAAGCAGGCCAGTGCGGTGGAGGGAGAGGCTGCTTTTGTAGCGCCAGCGCCCGCCTCCCCGGAACCCGCGGCCGAGGGAGCGGTCGACGCGGCCCAGACCCGCGAGACGCTTTTGCAGCGCATCGGCCGCATGGGCGCCGCCGAGAAAATCGCCCTGGCCCTCAAGGGCAATCAGGAAGAGCGTCTCACCCTGATTCGGGACTCGAACAAGGTCGTGGCCCGCGCCGTTCTGCAATCGCCTAAGGTTACGGACGCCGACATCGAGGCTTACGCCTCGATGAAGAGCGTCACGGAAGAGGTGCTCCGCCTCATCTCCACGAACCGGGCTTTCATGAAGGGCTACGCCGTGGTTCGCGCCCTCGTGAACAACCCTCGCGCGCCGGTCGACGTCACGCTCCCTATGCTGAACCGCTTGAACGAGCGCGACCTGAAAGGGCTAATGCTCAATAAGAACGTCGCCGAGGTCCTGCGCAGCATGGCCATGAAGATGGTCAAGCAGAGGGAAGACGCGACTAAGGTCAAACTCCCCGGAAAGAAGCATTAGCCGCGTGCCTGGCGTTGCTCGCAGCCTCCAGCGCGGCGCCCATCTTAAAGTTCGAGTAGGGCGCATAGGCGTGCTCGCGCGCCTGGAGCGCCAACTCAACCAGTCTCTCAGCGGTCATGGACGGCCTTCGCTCAGATGCCGGATCAACGCGTCAAGAAGGCGAGCCAGATCTCGCCCGGCCCGCTTCCCCACCTCCAGGACTTCGCCATGACTCAAGGGCCGGCGACTGAGCCCGGCGGCCCGGTTGGTGATGGTGGCCATGGCCAGGACTCGCACGCCTAGTTGTCGCGCGGCAATAACCTCAAGGACCGTGGACATGCCCACGGCGTCCGCGCCCAGCCGGCGCAGGGCGCGAATCTCCGCCGGAGTCTCGTAGGTTGGCCCCGCAAGCGCCGCATAAATCCCCGCGAAGCACTTCAGGCGGAGCCGCGCCGCGGCTCTCCGTGCCTGGCGGCGCAGTTCCGGGTCGTAGGCTTCGATCATATCCACAAACCGCGGTCCCCAGCGGGAATCGTGTGCACCGGCCAGCGGATTAGCCCCCTGCAAGTTCAGGTGATCGGACAACAGCATGATGCTGCCCGGCGTGGCACGTGGTGAGATGCCGCCCGCCGCGCACGTAACCACCAGAACTTCAATGCCCGCCAAGGCCAGCACGCGCGTCGGGAAAACAACTGCCGCAGGCGCGTAGCCTTCGTAGAGGTGCACGCGGCCTTCCAGCATGGCCACCGGGAGTTCTCCCCAGAAGCCGAGATGCACCGTGCCCGCGTGGCCTGCAACTGTCGGCTTAGGAAAATGAGGGACGTGCCGGTAGGAGACCGTTCTCGCCCCGCGCAGCTTGCGCACAACCTCGCCCAGACCCGAACCCAGCACGATCCCGACGCGGGGCTGTGCAGCCCAACCTTTCTTCAGAAACCGCACGGCCTCGATCGCCTCACGGTAGCCGGGATTGCAGTGACGAGCGACAAGTGACAAGTGACGAGTTTGCAGTTTCGCGTCTCGGTTTTCGCTTTTCAATTCTCGCTCTCGGCGTCGCTACTTCCCCGCCAGCCGCGAAAGGAAGAGCGCGATGAATCGCCCGGCCTCCGGCTCCACGGCGACGTGGACGTTGGGCTGCACCTTCTCAATCCCCTCGATGATATACCGGTCGCCACAGAGGACCTTGCGATCCGAGGAATTGTGCCGGCCGG
>JALHUF010000277.1 GCA_022866195.1 Terriglobia bacterium | reverse complement strand
GCCGGTGAATATCCCATCGCGGCGGAGCATTTGCGCCAGGCCGCCGAGACTGACTTTTCGCTCGCGGACTTTGCCAAATATTACTGGGCTGCCGCGGCGCGCCAAGCAGGCCAAGCGGCGCAAGCGCTTGAAGCCCTGGATGACTTCCCGGCACGCTACCCGGGCAGCGCGCTGCGTCTCGAGGCTTCCGCGCTGCGCGCGCAAGCGTTGCTCGAGACGGGCCAGCCCCAGCGGGCAGTCCAGGATTTGACGGCTGAGCCGCAGGTGCGCCAGCGGCCCGCACTTGCCGTTCTTCTGGCGCAGGCCTACTGGGACGCCCAGAGGCCAGAGGAAGCTGCCCGGCTCTTTCAAGAGGTGTACTACGCCTTCCCCACGGCTCCTGAGTCCAAGACCGCTGCCGACGCCCTTGCTAAGCTGCGGGCCGACCTGGGAGGGAATTTCCCCCAGGTGAGCGAACAAATCCAGACGGCCCGCGTCGAGCTTCTCTACAACAAATCGTGGCTCGCCGAGGCGTTGGCCGAATATGACGCGTTGCTGGCGGAGCGCGCGGAAAGCCCCGTCGCGCCACGGTGGAAGATCGGCCGGGCACGCTGCCTGCTGCGGCTCAAGCGCGCGGAAGAAGCCATAGAGGCGCTCCAAACCGGTCGCGCGGCCAATCCCGAGCTGGATGCGCAGCGGCTGGCAACGCTCGTTGACGCCCACCTGCAACGCGCCGACCTAGCCGCGGCGCAGCAAGCCGTCGAGCAGCTACGGGCGCTTTACCCGCAATCTCCTTTCTACGCTTCGGCGTTGTATGCGGTCGGCAATCACGTCATCCGGCAGGGCGATTGGAAAAGCGCGGCGGGCTACTACCAGTTGTTGACTGAGAGCTTTCCTGATTCTGAGTACGCGCCGGAAGCAAGCTGGCGTGCGGCTTGGGCGCGCTACCTGGAAAGAGATTCCACCGCCGCGGCAAACGCCTTCACGGAGCACCTGACGCATTATCCCGATTCGCCCCACGTTGCGGCGGTTCTTTACTGGTTGGGACGACTCGCGGAGCAGGGCGGGGCAGTCTCCGAGGCTCACGCGCTCTGTGAGTTGCTCCGGAAGCGGTTTGTCCAGAGTTACTACGCGTCTCAGGCCGGCCAGTGGCTCGAAAAGGCTCCCCGGGCGCTGGAACCCGGCGCGAGAAGCGAGAAGTCCTCACTGACCGTTCCCCTCGCGGCCCTGATGAGCACAATTCCGCTCCGGGCTCCTGCGCCTGTCCCGGTATGTGCGCCTGTCGCGCCCAATGAACTCCTGCGTCCTTCTCTGACCCTCCAGGAGTTAAGCCTTGATACGCTCGCGGAGCAGTACTTGCTGGCGCTGCTATCTACTCGCCCGGAAGCGCCCGAGCTGCTGCTCGCGCTGAGCCGGCTGCGGGCGGCCCAACACAACCCCAGCGCTGCGCTGCTCGACGCCAGACGAGTTGTGCCCAGGTCGTCCGAGTACGAGTTCGCAGAGCTTCCGGAGGAGATCTGGAACCTGCTTTATCCCCGCGACTACTGGAAGCTGGTCAGGGAGCAGGCGCGGGCGAACGGGCTCGATCCCGCGTTGGTAATGGGTCTAATTCGCCAGGAGTCGGCGTTCAATCCCCGGGCTACTTCGTCGGCGAACGCGCGCGGCCTGATGCAGATTCTGCCGCAGACAGCCAGCCCCTCCCGACGGGGGCGCGCGCGCGTGGCCCGCAGACTCTATGACCCGGCATACAACCTGCGCCTTGGCTGCCGCTATCTGGGGAGTCTTCTCCGAGCGTTCGACGGCAACCTCGAGCAGGCGCTCGCCGCCTATCATGCCGGCGATTTCCGCGCCAAGGATTGGCTCAGCAAGTACCAGTTCCAGGAACCCGCGGAATTCCTGGAGACCATCCCCATTCCCTCCACGCGCGCTTACGTGGAAGCGGTCCTGCGCGACACGGGCATCTACCGTAAATTGCTCGGCGGCACCGCCAAGTTCACGGATTGCGCCCCTGCCACCCCGCCGCCGCGGAAAGCCAAGCGCGGGACAAACAAGTCTTGAGAAACTGCCCAGGGGCTGTTCCAGGCGCGCCGAAAGATCAATGTTTGACCCTTGCGGTTACGGCGGGGAAAAGAGGCAAGCTGCGTGTTTGTTGCCTCCGCTTCTTGGCGCAGCTCAAGCCGCGCTTCCATTTTTCGCCCGGGCTATGCTACGATGCCCTTTCTTTGGAAATCACACGATGGCTGCAAACGCAACAACTCAAAGTGGTAACTACCTGCTGCCGCCGGAAACGGTGGTGGAGAGCAACGGCGCTGGCCCGGCGCTTGATTTGCGCACGCTGGCTGGGCGGCCGGTGCTGATTGCTTTGCGGATTGCCGAGATCGTCGAGCAGGAATCCGTGCACGTATCGCTCTGGGGTTCGGCGGACGGAAGCAACTGGGGCGACCAAGCGCTCTTCTGGTACCCGCAGAAATTCTATCGCGGCGTAACGCCTGCCGCCCTCGACCTCCGGCAGCGTCCGGAGATCAAGTTCCTGCAAGCGCGCTGGGAATTGAACCGCTGGGGGCGCGGCTATCCTCGTCCTTGTTTCAAGCTGAGCATCGAAGTACAGGAACTCGCTACCGGCTAGCTGAATCTGCCTGCGGGGTGGCGTCAGATGCAAGAAGAAGGTCGAGAATACATCACACCGGAAATTGAGAAGCGGCAGCACCGTCGGGCGAGATTGGTGGCCCAGGTGCAATGCGAGGCGCTGGGGCGTGAGGGCATCATGGTCACGCGTGACGTCAGCGTGGGCGGCATGTTCGTGAGCACCAAGAATCCCTTCCCGCAGGATTGCGACGTTGCCCTCTCCTTCCGTTTGCGCGCGGGCGATCCACCGCTTTCCTGTCGGGGTAAAATCGTCTATGCCATTCCGGGCATGGGGATGGGGATCGAATTCGCTGGCTTGAACGAAGAAGGCCGCCAGGTCTTGCAGAAATTTGTGGACGAAGCCGACTGAATCCTGCCATTCTCTTCCTCTTGAGATCCCACCGGGGGAAACAATGAGAGTTGTGGGCATGCTTGCGAGCATCCTCGTGTGCGCTGTGGAGGCCGGGGCGCAACGAGTGGGGCAGGTTCAGTCTGCGCCCACGCCGCCGGCGTCTCAAGCCACGCCGCAGACGGAAACGGTCGGGACGGTTCAACCGGGCCCGGCCAAGCCACAACCTGCGCAGGGTGGCGAGGGTTATCTGGAACCGGCGCAGGTGAAAGAGCTGCTGCACAAGGTCTGGCTGGCGGAATACCGGATCAACGACCTGCTAACCGAGGTGCGTCCCGAGCGCTGGAAGCTCGCCGATGTGGCGCGCGATTCTTTCCGCCAAACGCTTGAGACGCTGCGCGCGCAGATGGCGGCACTCGAAGGTTGGCGAAGTCAGCTCAACGGCCGGCCGGACAACGCCTATCTGGCGTACATGGCCCATGCGGCGATGGGAGCGGTCTTGCCGCGTCTGGACGCTGTGGCACGCAGCGTCACCCAGCGCGAGAATGCCAGCCTGGGAGCGCAGTTCAGTCAGGCGGGCAATCAACTCTTCGATCTCCAGCAGGGGCTGGGCCTCTATCTGGGCGCGCTCCTGCGCTACCAGGACCAGGTCCTCCAAGCTACGCAAGGCAACCTGGCTGCTTGCCAGAACGATCTTGGCTACGCCCTGCGCGGCCGGGCAGCGCCAGCTAGGCCCCTGAAGAACGTTCTGCCGAATTTCCGGGGACGAGGCCGCAGCAGCCAGCGCGCGGTAGGCGCGCTGCCAAGCGAGAAGGCGCGGACCCGACCCCCAACCCAGCCGGCGACGAAGAAGTAGCGCGCGGCCCGTAAGGGAACGCCTCGGGCTTCTCCGGTCTGCGCCCCTCTCTAATCAGCCAGAGAGAAGTTCACGTCGATCTCGGTGACTACCTCCACGGGCTCCCCGTTCAGTAGCGTGGGCTGGTAACGCCAGCGCGCCACCGCTTCCAGAGCGGCCCCGACAAGCAGAGGGTGCCCCGCGAGCACCTTCAGGTTCTGAATCCTGCCGTCCGTGGCAATAACCGCCTCCAGTCGCACGGTGCCCTGGACGCGTGCCAGGCGCGCGAGCGGGGGATAGTCGGGCATGGGCCGAGAGATGGCCTTGGCTGCTTCCACTTGGCCTCCGACCCGGATTTGGGTCGGCTTTGCAGGCTTGGCCAGCGCGGCCGGCGGAGGAGACAGTGTGTTGGTCGCCCAGAGGATGCCCTCGGGGATGCCGCCGGTCGTCCCACTTGGAAGGCCTCCTGGGACGCAGCCCGGGCAGGCCACGCCGGGGCACTCAAGCGGCTCGACCTCCCCCATGACCCGCTCGATTGTGCCGGGGATTCGCGTGGGTACTACAAGTTGACCGGGTGCGGCCGCGCGCTGTGGCTTGCCTGCGGCAGACCTTGCTACCACCCGAGGTGCTGGAGCGGGCGGAGGCGACACGAACACCAACTGTCTTCTCAGTTCGTCGATACTCAGGGCTGCGGTGCGCAGCAAGGGGAACAGGACCAGCATACTTACCACAGCCATTTCGAGCGCGTAGGCGAGCGGGAACGTCACGCGCCAGGGCGAAGAGTCCACGAGAGTCCGCTCGAACATGACACACCTCCCCCGGCGGTCATCGCACCGCCAGCTCGCCGCGCCTGCCCGCCGCAGGCCGCGGTCCGCTTTTCTCTCCACCCGTGTTGACACCTCAGGGTATGAGAAAGTTCCAATATATCTATATTGGTAACTGCCTCAGGCGGAAGGGATTGCGCGGGAAGAAAGGGAATTCCAAACCTCCCACGGCACTGGCGGGAGCGGCACGGGATGGAAAGCTCTGGGGCAAGGATGGGGCAGAGCGGTATGCCGAGGCCGTAATTGCTGTTAGGCGCGGCCTAGGCTCCGGTTTTGAGGTCAGCAAGAGATGCTAACTATATGTATTTTCAACAACATGCCGGGGTTGGCAACTAAACTCTTTTGTTTCAATAAGATTCCGGCTTCGTTTTTGACGGTTCGTTGCCTCGGCCCTTTGTTTTCAACAATATGCCTGCTTCGTTTGCGTTTTTTCTAAGTAACTTTATTTTTCGTGCTTCGCTGGCGCAGAGTGTCGCCGGAAGCTCCAAGATCTCGGTCGAGTGACGACTAATTGTCGCTGGCAGGGGAGTTGTCCGGCGGTCCAGTGAGGGCGAAGGCGGTCCGCGTGAGTCGTATTAATAGTTGTTCATTAGCATACGCTATCTTGGCGAGCTAGTTAAATAGCAAGCCCGGCGCGCGGCGAGAGTCCGTTACAGTCAAGGGCCCGTCCCCGGGCTACAATCTTGCCAGCGCCGCCCGGCCACGCCCGCCAAGTTCCCACGACCCGAGCTGAAAAAGGGGGTATGGCGCAGGCCTTCGGGTACGCCGTGGTTGGCGGAAAAACGAAAGCCGCAGACCTGAATGACGGGCCTGCGCTACAGAAGCTTCTCCAACTCGCTGGCGGCGGATTCAATCAACGCCGCCTCGTCCGTCAGGATGTGGGCCACGCGCCCGACTTGGGCCTCGGCCTCTTGCCACTTTTTCTGCTCGATGGCCTCGCGCACGCCGGGGATGGTCTTCACGCCGTAACCCGTATAGGCGCCCGGGGCGTAAATCTGATGTTTGAACCACGGGCGGCCCGGCAGGCCGTCGGGGCTGGTCAGCCGACGCTCACTCTCGATGAGCTTCGCATTCACCGCTCGGAACGAGGCACGGCCCAACGCCGCTCCACCATTCTCGTGGGCTTTCTGCCACGCTGTCTGGTAATGCTCGGCGCCGCGCGCCAGCGCCTCCACGGCGTTCTCGAGCGGCGCGAAGTTCAAGTGGGGTGGGACTTCTTCGACCGTCGGCGGGACGGACGTCTCCTTGGGATCCGCCGTAGCGGCGAAGACGCCTTCCTCGATTTGCCGGTTGCGCTCCCGAATTTCGTCCTGCTTGGCTTTCAGAAGCTTGCTGAGTTCCTGGGCGTACTTGCGCACCGTGTCGGCAAAGTTCGTGAAATCAAAGGGCAACAGCTCGGCATCGGCCAGACGCATCACGGCCGTACCGATGGTTTGGGCCAGGGTGCGGCCATAAACGAAATCGGTATCTGAGAAGTGAGTGTACCAATAGAAGTCATCGTAGATGGAATGGTAAATGCCGCCGCCATCTTCTCCCCCGTAACCAAGGTTGAGGGTGGCCACGCCCAGGTGGTCGAGGAAAACCGTGTAGTCGGAGCCAGAGCCCAGCGCGCCGATGCGCAAGTCAGGCCGGGTGCGGGCTTCTTCGCGCTCCTCGGGCGCCTCGGCCCGGGCGATGCGCGCTAGCTGGCTGCGCTTCCAGACGGGAATCTTCTTTTCGGGGTCCGTGATATCCCGCGCCACGCTGTTGATGAATTTCTCGAGCGTGTGCGAGCCGCCGGCGTGGAAGTAGCCGCGACCGTTGGCATCACTGTTGATATAGGCAACCGCATGCGCGCGCAGCTCCGCCGCGTGCGTTTCCGCCCACTCCGTCGAGCCGAGCAGCCCCTCCTCCTCGCCGTCCCAGGCGCAGTAGATGATAGTGCGCTTCGGCTTCCAGCCTTGCCTCAGCAGTTCCGCCAGGGCACGCGCCTCTTCCAGTTCGGCTGCCATGGCCGAGTCCGGGTCTTGGGCGCCGCTGACCCAGGCATCGTGATGATTGCCGCGGACGATCCACTCGTCGGGATAGACCGCGCCGGGAATCCTGACGATGACGTTGTAGATCGTTTTGAGGTCCCAATTGGCTCTGACTTTCAAATGCACCTTGGCGGGGCCAGGACCGATGCGGTAAGTGATCGGCAGCGCGCCGCGCCACGGCTCGGGAGCCACAGGGCCTTTGAGCGCCGCGAGCAATGGCTGAGCGTCGCCGTAGGAAATGGGAAGGGTGGGAATCTTCGTGAATACCTGCGCCTCGCTCAAGGCCAACCGCTTGGCGTCTTTCGTCGCGCCGACCGCAGGGGTCAACGGGTCGCCGGGATGAATCACCATGTCCATCACGCTGCCGCGCTGCACGCCGTCCGGCGGACGCCAGGCGCCCTGGGGAAATACCTCGCCTTCGAAATAGCCGTCATCGCGCGGGTCGGAATAAATCAGGCAGCCCAGCGCGCCGTGTTCGGCCGCGACCTTGGGCTTGATGCCGCGCCACGACTCGCCATAGCGGGCAATGACAATCGCTCCCTTGACGGAAACGCCTAGCCGCTCCAGCTTCTCGTAATCTTCCGGCACGCCGTAGTTCACATATACGAGCGGTGCGGTAACGTCACCGTCGGCCGAGTAAGCGTTGTAGGTGGGCAGTTGCTCGTCGTGCTGACTGGAGGTGGGGTCAACCGCAACCGTCGGCTCCTGGAGCTTGGCGACGAACTTGGTGGGCTCGACCAGCTCCACCAGCCGCTCCTTGGGCGTGGGGAAGAGGACCTCGAACGTTTCGATGTGCGCGTCGAGCCCCCACTCTTTGAACTTGGCCAGGAGCCATTCGGCGTTGTCTTTGTCGTAAGGCGAGCCGACATGATGCGGGCGCGCGGAAAGCCGCCGCGTATACTCGCGCAGGTTCTCGGGCGTGGGAATCGCCTGAAACTTCGCCTCCCAGTCGCGCTCGACACGCGCGGCCTCATCCGCGTAGCCGCCGAGCGCCTGCGCGGGGCCGGTTTGTGCCGTCCCCAGCACAAGGCTCATCAGAACGAAGAGAACAACCAGCACAAAGCGGTGCATAAGACCTCCCGTGGAACTGTGGCGGCGATGTCCGCATCGCCGGTTGGGTAGGGGAGGGCTCTGCCCTCCCGCGGGCGGCCAGAGGCCGCCCCTACCGGTGCCGTAGCGCCCGCCTTCCCGGCAAATCGGGACAGGTCAGGCGGGCAGGTGGCAGCCTAAGGGCCGCCGCTACTTTCGCCGTGTCGCGGCCAACAAAGCGCGTTAGAATAACACAATGAGGGCTGACCTGTGGCTCACCGGTTTACGGTGATTTTCGAAAAAGAGGATGAGGGCGGTTACCACGTCTTTTGCCCGGTGCTGCCGGGTTGCCATACCCAAAGCGAGGGCATCGAAGAAGGGATTCAGAACATCCGCGAGGCGATCCAGCTTTACGTCGCAAGCCTCATCGCAGACGGCCTGCCCGTTCCTGTAGCTGGAGCGGCGGTCGATGACCGCCGGCGTTGATTATCAATGATTTCGCCGCTCACAGAGCGGCGCTACAGCTCAAGAAACCCAGTTTTCACACAGACTCTAAAGGCCGCCGCTACGCTGTCGTTTCCGCCAAGCTCTTGTCGATTATGGCGAGCGCCGCGTCGATATCGGCCATCCCAATATTGAGTGGCGGCGACATGCGGATGACGTTGGCGTAGAGGCCGCCGCGGCCGACGATCAGGCCGTGGGCGCGTGTGCGTTCCATGAAACGCCCGGCAAGGTCGGTCCCCGGCTCCTTGGTCTTCCGGTCTTTCACCAGCTCGAGGCCCTGCATCAATCCCATGCCGCGCACGTCGCCGACGATGGCGTGCTTTTCCTTCAGCGCTCCCAGGCCTTGCCGGAAGTGGTTGCCCATTTCGTGTGCATTGTCTATCAAGCGCTCTTCTTCGATCAGGTCGATGGTGGCCTTGGCGGCGACGCAGGCCATGGGATTGCCGCCGAAGGTGGAAATCGTCAGACCCTTGTACGCGTCGGCGATTTCGGGGCGCGTGAGGGTCAACCCGATGGGGAAGCCGTTGGCCATGCTCTTGGCGGAGGTGATGATGTCTGGTTCGACTTCCCAGTGTTCGATCCCCCACCACTTCTTGCCCGTACGTCCCCAGGCGGTTTGTACCTCGTCGGCAATAAATAGCCCGCCGTAGTTGCGCACAATGTTGGCAACAATCTTGAAGTAGCCCGGCGGGGGAACAATGAAGCCGCCCAGGCCCTGAATGGTCTCCGCGAGCATGCCGGCGATGGCGCCGCAGGTTGACGTCTTGATGACTTCCTCGATGTCTTTGGCGCAGTGGAGCTCGCAGGTCGGATATGTCAGCCCGTACGGGCAGCGGTAGCAATACGGCCCCGGCGCGTGCACGACGCCGTAAGGAATCACTCCGGCCTTGCGCCAGGTGTGCAGGCCGGTCATGGACTTGGTGAGCTGCGAGTGGCCGCTGTAGCCGTGGCGCAGCGTGACCATCTCGTAGTTGCCCGTGTAGATGCGCGCGGCGAGCACCGCGACTTCGTTGGCTTCCGTGCCGCTGTTGGTGAAGTAGCACTTCTTGAGTTGGCCGGGCGCAATCTGGGCCACCTTCTCCGCCAGGGCGACGATGGCTTCGGTGGGGAAGAGCGTCGAGGTGTGCTGGACGCGATCAATCTGCGCCTTGAGCTTGGCCGTCACCTTCTCGTTCGCGTGGCCGACGCTGATGGTCACGATGCCCCCGAGAAAGTCCAGATATTGCCGGCCCTCGAGGTCGTAAACGTACTGCCCCTTGGCGCGGTCAATCACCAGCGGGTCTTTGTAGTACGTCGTCACGCACTTCCACAAATAGGCTTGATGCTTCTGAAGGATTTCGTCCTTGGTCATTTTTGGACTCCTCGATCAACGTGCGATGCGTAGCAAGTTGGCAGTCGGCAGTCAGCAGTCGGCAGTCAAGAGCTGCTGCCTTCCACCTTTCGGCGCAGGGCGTGTAACATCCCGGCAATCTCAGATACCTCGGAGAGCGGCTCCTCAGCTTTTTCGGGAGCCAGATATCCCAGGTCCCGGCTCAGCATAACAAGGTATTCCGTTTCTGCAAGAGATCCCTGGGCAATATTGAGGAAGCGCGCGTAGTCTTGCTTCCCCTGGCGCTTGGCGCCCTCTGCTATGTTGGTTGGAACGGATGCCGCGGCACGGCGGAGTTGGGAGGTCAAACCAAACCGCTCATCCGCCGGAAACCGTGATGTGAGTCGATAGAGGTTTAGAACCAGCACGTGGCTTCTCTGCCATACCTTAAGTTCGGTGAAGTGCTGCATTCCTTCTCCCTTCGCTGGAAGGGGCCATGAACCGCAGGGCTGCCGCTCTCACTGCCGACTGCCAACTGCTGACTGCCGACTGCTGACTGCCGACTACTTCAAGTACTTGTCCAGCCACCCCAGCACCGTCTTGTACCACAGCCGGCTGTTCTGGGGTTTGTTCACCCAATGGCCTTCGTCAGGGAAGTAGAGCAGGCGCGAGGGCACGCCGCGGCGTTGCAGTGCCGTGAAGAGCTGGAAAGCCTGGCCGACCGGCACGCGATAGTCCAGTTCGCCTTCCACGACGAGCATGGGGGTCTTGATGTTCTGCACGAAATTCGAGGGCGACCACTTTTCGTGCAGCTCGGGCTTTTCCCAGGGCGGGGCCTTGAACTCCCATTCGGGGAACCAGAGTTCCTCGGTTTCGCCGTACATGCTGCGGTTATCGTAGACACCGTCGTGGGAGACCAGAGCCTTGAAGCGGTTGGTGTGGCCGGCAATCCAATTGATCATGAATCCGCCGAAAGAAGCGCCGGCCGCGCCCATGCGGGTTTTGTCCACGTAGGGCAGGGACTCCAGGTAATCGGTCGCGGCCAGCAAATCCTCGTAGCAGGCGCCACCCCAATCGCCGGAAATCTGCTCGACAAATTTCTGGCCGTAGCCCGTGGAGCCGTGAAAGTTGGTCATCAACACGACGTAGCCGTGCGCGGCAAACATCTGCGCGTTCCAGCGGTAGCCCCAGACGTCGTCCCAGGCGCCTTGCGGTCCGCCGTGAATGAGCATCAAGCCGGGATATTTCTTGTTGGGGTCGAATCCCGGCGGCTTGACGAGCAAGCTGTGGATTTGCGCTCCCAGCGCGCCTTTGGTGGTCACGGATTCGGCCGGATTCAGGTCGAATTCGGCCAGCAGCGCGTCGTTGGCGTGCGTCACCTGCATGGGCACGCCGTTGGGCAGGAGCAGGCGGTAAACCTCTGCGGGCTGGGTCAGGCTGGAGCGCGTGCAGACGAACCCGCGGCCTCCCGGAATCACCTGGAGGTCGCTGTTCGACCCGCCCAGAACCTTTTCCACTTTCGGCGCGCTCACGCGCGTCTGAAAAACCGGCTCCTGGCCGCGTTCGGGAGCGGTGAAGTAGATGGTGTCGGAATCCGGCGCCCACATGAAGCTGTCTACCCACTGATCGAAGCCCGGGGTAAGCTCTTTCACCTGTCCGGTTTGGCGATCGTAGACCCGCAAGCGCAGGAGATCGGATTCGTAGCCGTCGCGCGCCTGCGAGGTGTAAGCGATGTAGCGGCCGTCGGGCGAATACTGCGGCGCCGCGTCAGAGCCCAAGTTGTCCTTGGTGATGTTCCTGGCTTCTCCGCCCGCAGCGGGGACAAGGTAGAGATCGTTGTTGGTGCTCCAGGCAGCGCGTCCGGTACGGTTTGAGGTGAAGCAGACCTCCGTGCCGTCAGGAGAAATTGCGTAACCATCCGGCGCGCCCAGAAACCAAGTGGGAGAATCGACTGCGACGCCGGGTGTCAGGTCGCGCGGCTTGCCGCCCTGAGCGGAAACAAGGAAGAGGTGCGTGTACCTGCCGTCGCGGTACTCGTCCCAATGGCGAAACAGAAGCTCATCGATAATCTGCGCCTTCACTTTGCTTTTAGCGCGCTCTTCCAGGCGCTTGGCGCTGCACTCGTCGTCGGCGCAGTCCGGAAAGACCTTGGACGTGAAGAGCAGATTGTCGCTGTTCTTCGCCCACACTACGCCCTCGGCCTCGGTGGAAAGCGAAGTGAGCTGGCGGGCTTCGCCACCGTTGACGGGAATGACCCACACCTGCGACTTGCCGTCCCGCGTCGAGATGAACGCCAGTTCCCGACCGTGCGGGCACCAGCGCGGGCGAGTGTGGGAACCTTCGCCGCGGGTGAGCTGGCGAGGTTCGCCGCCTTCGGTGGGAATCAGCCAGATGTGGCGGGCAGTCTTGTTGGCCTCCAGGTCCACCGTGCCCTGGACGTAGGCGATCCAGCGGCCGTCGGGCGAAACCTGCGACTCGGAAATCCTTTGGATCTTTGCCAAATCTTCAAACGTGATGGGGCGTTTGGCATGCGCCACGTTGCTGGCGGCAAGCACGCCCAAAATCAGTCCCAGTCGAATAATGGATTTCATGGTGAAATTCTCCAAAATGAATTGGTGAGCTTTCCTGAGTGGCAGGGAAGGGAAGAATTCGTTTGGCGGTCTGCGAAAACTTTGCCGTGACAACCCTCCCGCATTCAAACGCCGCTATCGCTTGATTCGTGCCGAGCCGCCTTTCATCACGTGCTTAACTTCCTCCAGAGTGACCATGCTGGTATCGCCGCGCGTGCTCTGAAGCAGAGCACCGTTGGCGGCCCCCAGATTCACGGCTTCCTGGGCTGACAGGCCCTGCAAAAACGCGTAGATAACTCCGCTACAGAAGCCATCACCGCCGCCGACTCGATCCTCGACCTCCAGACCCTCGTAGCGGTTGGACTGGTAGAACTCCCTGTCATAATAGAGAATGGCGGACCAGTTGTTCACCAAGCCGCTGACGACCTCGCGCAAGGTCGTCCCCACGGCCTGAATGTGCGGGTGTTTCGCCACCACCTGTGCCACCATCTTCTTGTAACCCTCGACTGGCAGCTTCTTGAGTGATTCGTCCACGCCCTCGACTTTGAACCCCAGCACCTTCTGGAAGTCCTCTTCGTTGCCGATGAGCACGTCGATGCAGGGCGCCAGTCCCTGGGTGACCGCAATCGCCTTTTCGCTTGACCAGAGTTTGCTGCGGAAGTTCAGGTCATAACAGACCACCGTCCCCGCCGCATGCGCGGCCTCCATGGCTTCCTTGACCACGGCGGCGCTGGAATCGCTGAGCGCCGTGCAGATGCCGCCGGTGTGAAACCAGCGCACGCCGCGCTCGGAGAAGATCTTCTTCCAGTTCACCTCGCCCGGCTGGATGTGCGATGCGGCGGAGTGCCCGCGATCGTACATGGTGACGCTGGCACGCACACCGATGCCCACTTCGGTGAAGTTCAGCCCGATGCGGTCGGCCTTGCCCACGCCGTCGTAGGGTATCCAGACGACG
>JALHUF010000276.1 GCA_022866195.1 Terriglobia bacterium | reverse complement strand
TGATTCCCGGCTTTGGGGATTCCTCGCTGGACTTCTCTCTGATCGTTCAGCTCCGTCGGTTCACGGACCAGTATTTGGTCCAGAGCGAGTTGCGGAAACGCGTCCTGGCGCGGTTCCATGAGGAGGGAATCGAGATGCCCTTCCCGACTCGCACGCTCGTCCTGGACGAGTCAACCCGGAAATTGCTGGGCGGAACCGAACCAAAACCCTGAAGCGAAAGTGCCCTGCCTTGCATCCAATAACCGAGCGCCAGATTGCGCCCGGGCTGCCGGATTGGAACTGGGGAGACAGTCCTGATCGTAACCTGACAGGGAGAGAGATGAAGGAAACCGGATTGCCGACGTTGACCACATCTCGCCGCAGGTTTCTTGCTTCGTTGGCAGGAACCCCCGGGCTGGCGCATCTTCTCAATACCGAAAGCAAAGGAGGATCGATGCCGTTTTCACTTCCACCCCTACCTTACCCCTATGACGCGTTGGAACCCTACATCGACAAGTTGACGATGGAGATTCACCACGACAAGCACCACGCCGCGTACGTGACCAACCTGAACAAGGCGTTGGAATCAACGCCCGCACTCGCCGGCAAGAGCCTGGAGGAGCTGCTGGCGAACGGCCTGGCGATTGTGCCGGAGAACATTCGGACGGCGGTCCGCAATCACGGCGGTGGGGTCATCAATCACAACATCTTCTGGGAAATCATGGGGCCGAAGGCTGGTGGCCAGCCCGCCGGCAAGCTCGCCGAGGCCATCCGCAGCACCTTCGGCAGTTTCGACACCTTCAAGCAGAAGTTCACCGAAGCTGCCCTGGGCCGCTTCGGCTCCGGCTGGGCGTGGCTGGTGAACACACCCGCCAGCAAGCTGGAGATCTATTCCACCGCCAACCAGGATAGCCCGGTGTCGGAGGACAAGCAGCCGCTGCTCACGATCGACGTCTGGGAGCATGCCTACTACCTCAAGTACCAGAACCGGCGCGCTGACTACATCAACGCCTGGTGGAATGTCGTGAACTGGCCTGAGGTGGAGAAGCGGTTCCTCGCCGGCAAATAGGCAAGTGGGCCGCACCTCGTGGTTGCCCGCAAACAGAATTGCTCTGTTACGACAAGAGGCCCGGCCCCAGGCCGGGCTTTTGTTTTTTGATGCGTTGCCCGGAGCTGCAGCGCGACGCACAGCCTATTCTGTAGAGGCTCTTTCTGCTAAGTCTGAAGTCGCTGGAGCGCCCAGGCGGCGTGCTCGCGGATGATGGGGTCAGCGTCGCGGGCTTTTTCTTCGAGCCACGGGATGCGCCGGGGCTCGCCGGAATTTCCCAGTGCCACGCAGAGGTTGCGCAGCCAGCCGCGATACTTGGCGCGCTTGATGGGCGAGCGGGCGAAGACGCGGCGGAAGTCGTCTTCGCTGAGGGAGGCCAAGGCTTCGAGCCGGGGGCTGAACAGAGAAAAGGTGCTAGGTATCAGGTGTCGGGTGTCAGGGGCCAGGTGTCAGGTGCCGGGGCGCGCACCTCGACCTGCAACGGCTGAAACTCCGGCATGACGGGAGCCGCGCCTTTTCTTTGCTGACGACTGAGAACTGGCAACTGACTACTGCT
>JALHUF010000275.1 GCA_022866195.1 Terriglobia bacterium | reverse complement strand
GCCTACATACGTTCCGGCGCGCTGGCCTGGGTCGCGTATGCCTACGCCATCTACATGGAGCGCACGGGGGATTTTGCGCGCGCCGCTCTGGGGCTGGAGAGCATGCTCAGCTACCTCTTCTCGCAGCAATGCGCCGCCGAAGACGCCCGGCACAACCTGATCATGATCGGCTGGGGCCGCTACCAGAACCCCGGCTACCAGTACGTCCCGGGCCAGCGGACGTCGGTCTCGACAGAGCACAACATCGATTGCTATTTCGCTTTCGACAAGGCCGCGCGCCTCCTGCCCACCGCCGCCCAAAACCTGCTGGACCGGGGATTAATCACTGCGGCCCAGTACACCTCGCTGAAATCCACCGCCAGCACTGCCGCCAGAAAGGCAAGCGAGATCCGCGCGGCGATCTTGAATCAACTCTGGATTCCCGCCGCGGGGGGAACGAAGGGCCACTTCGCCCAAGGCGCGTCCAGTTCCGGAGTTGATTCCTCGTTGGCCCTGGACGCCGCGGGCTCCTGGGCGGTGATGTTCTGCCAAGAGGTTGGTGAGGAGGCCAAGGCTATTGAGTGCCTGGAGTTCATTTACGAAACCTTCTTTCTCACCAACCGGCAGATTCTGAAGAGTGCCGAGCCCGACTCCTTCAACCAAGCCTACGAACAATTGACGCCTTTCGACGGCTTCAAACCTTATGCGGACTCGCCCGGCGGCTATGTGGGCTCGCCCGACTCGGTTTGGATGGAAGGAACCTGGGGGGCGCTGGCGGCCTACCTGCGCTCGAGCGAGAACGCCAACCTGCAAGCCTACTTTGCCGCTCACTACGCCGGGGGGCTGGATGCTTTTCTGGCGCGTCTGGTCCAGAGCATGAAGATTGTCAGCATGACTACCGGCGACCGCGGCCTGCTTTCCTTCTCCCTGGCCGCGCGGGGCCTGCCGTGGGAATTCTCGGTGCGCAAGACGCTCGGCTCCGCCGTCTGGTTCTGGATCACCGCGGGGCGCAACGACGTGCTGTTCACCAGCACAGCAGCGCCCCTGCGGGGGCGGCCGCAGTTGAAGGTGCCGCGCGGCGTCCAACAGAGCATCCGCCAACTGGAAGGCCAGGGTTCCATCGGCGCCATGGAACTGGAAGCGACGGATGGCTCAGGTTTCCTGACGGCGCTGGTGAGCGGCGGGAAACTCGAGGGCCGCAAAATCACCCTCCAGGTCGGCTACCCCGGCATGGCGTCCTCCGACTTCGTCACTTTGGCGACGCAGGAGCTGGAGTCCGTGGCGGTGCTGCCTGACCTGACCGGCTACGTGCTCGAATGCCGCGACCTGAAGCGCAGCGCCAAAACGAAGATCTTCACGCGCGGCGACGATGGCTCTGCCGTCTCGAACGATTGCCCGCGTACCCTCGTTGCCAACCCCATGGACGTGGCGTTGATGGTTTTTCAGAACGAACTAGGCCTGGGGCAGATCCCCTCTCTTCCCGAGTCATCCTGGAAGCTCTATGACCCCGCGCAGTGGGATCCGGCCAACACCACCAATCCCACACTGATCCAGCCGAATCCGGCGGTCGATGTGGACGAGTTCCTGTTTTATCGGAACGGCATCTTCTCCGGCTATCTCTTCGAATTCACGTTTCGCCAGTCCGTGGAGGCTAAGCAATTCCTCGAGTATGAGATTTTCCGGGCGCAGGGGGGCTACTTGCTGGTGCTGCCCGACGGCCGATTGTCGCCGCGCTTCTTCTTGCCGCCCTACTCCTTCGCCAATCTCTTCGCGTTCCACGAGCGCAACATCATCGTGCTTCCCGGCGTGGAGCGCCATCCCATTATTAACCAGTTAACTTTCCGGATGGATTACGACGGCAGCAAATTCCAGCGCGAGCTGCTTTTCCTCCATGCGCCCTCGCTCCAGCAATATGGACTGGCCGGGCAACATCTCATCGAATCGAAGGGCCTGAAGCTGGCACGCGGCGGAGCGGCTTGGGCCGCGCTGACCGCCACGCGCATCTTTGGCCGCTACGGCGGCTTCAACCCCGTCAGCGGCACGCCCAATGGCGGCGCGTCCATCCTGACCGTAACCAGCCACTTCCTGACGTTGACCGTCGAGGTGGGCGACCACGTCTATCTTTCGCATCGGCTGCTGCCCAATTTTGAAACCGGCCGGCGCGGTGTC
>JALHUF010000274.1 GCA_022866195.1 Terriglobia bacterium | reverse complement strand
CTGCAACGGGGAGGTGAAAATGAAAAGAGTATTGCTGCTCGCTCTGTTACTGCTCGCTTCCGCGGCGGTTTTCTCTTCTCGGCATGCCTACGGCCAATCGGGGAGACCCGAATTCGTCCCGAATGAGGTTCTGGTTAAATTCAAGCCAGCCCAGAGAGCCCTAGCTATCGCTGAACAACTTCCACGACTGAACGCGGTACTCCGCAGTCAGATTCCGCGGCTGGGCGTTGACGTTTTCAAATCTCAGTCCCTAACTACGGATCAACTTATCGCCAGACTACGCGAACACCCGGCGGTTGAGTATGTGGAGCCCAATTACTATGCCTACGCGGACTTCACCCCAAACGATCCGTTCTTCTCGCAGCAATGGGGAATGACCAAGATTCGCTGCCCACAGGCGTGGGATTATACCCAGGGCAATAACACGCTAGTCGCGGTAGTGGATAGTGGTGTCCAAGCGGACCACCCCGACCTGCAAGGCCGCTTGCTGGCCGGGGCTTCCTTTGTCCCTGGGTTCAGCACTCCGGTTGACGACTGTGGACACGGTACACATGTCACCGGGATAGCAGCCGCAGCGACGAACAACTCCACTGGCGTGGCAGGAGTGGGATTCAACACGATGATTCTGCCGGTAAAGGTCCTCTCCTATAACCCCCCCTGGTGCTCCGGATCCTTTGACCAAGTCGCGAATGGTATCACGTATGCGGCAGATCAAGGGGCAAAGATCATCAATATGAGTCTCGGGAGTTACACCGACTCCCAGACTGTCCACAACGCCGTCCACTATTCCTACGACCACGGGGCTCTGAATATCGCCGCCGCTGGCAACGAGAACCTGACGACCATGCTCTACCCGGCTGGATACACGGATGTCGTTCAACCAGTAGGTGCACGCACTCAGTCCGACACGAAGGCATCGTTCTCGAATTACGGCAGTTGGGTCGACCTATATGCACCCGGAGTGAGCATCTACTCGACATATATAAACAGCGGGTACTTCGCCCTGGATGGCACTTCGATGGCCACACCACACGCAAGCGGTGTCGCCAGCCTGATCTACGCGAAGTTCCAAAGTCAGAGCCCTACAAACAGCAAGGTTCGCAGCCAAATCGTATGCGCAGCCAAGAAGGCAAACGTCACTATCTATCAAGGCAAAAGGCTGGATGCGCTCAACGCAGTGAAATACACAAACACACTATGCCAGACCGAGTGTGGCAATGCGATGAATGCGTGCACCGCGAACTGCTATCAGCTATATTGTTCAAAGGGACTGTACCAGCAGTGCCAGCAATGCAACGCAGCCTGCAGATCATCTCTTGCTGCATGTCAGGCGACGTGTTGCTTTGGGTTCTGAGGAAGGAGGCTGGTAGCCCTGGGCACTGGCGGACTCCCGCGGGCCCGGTACGAAGGATCGGTCCCTCTGGCTGTCCAGCCACATCTTGCTGGACAAGGTGCGTGAAGGAGCCACGATCCAGTTCCGGGCGGAGGCTTTCAACGCCTTCAACCATCCGCAGTTCGGGTGCGTCGGTTCCCAGCCCGATACGGGCAACTTTGGCGAGGTTGGATGCCAAGCCAACATAACTCGTGAAATTCAGATGGCGTTGAAGTTCTACTGGTAGGCCGTGGTAGGGGAGCACCTTCATGGTGCTCCCGCCGCGGAAGAATCGGGAGGGCCGTAAAGGCCCTCCCCTACCAAGTTGAATTAAAGTCGAAACTTGGTTAGATTCAAAAGTGCCGGCAGACCCGAAGAAAGCCTGGTCGGTCGGCACTTTTGCTTTTGGAGTGTACTGTCGCGGCGGTCTATGAGTCGCCGCGGCGACCGCTCACAGAGCGCCGCTACAGGACGGCACTACCGGGCGGAAGCCAGCCGCTACGACAAACATGGTTCATCACCGGATCATCGCTGGCGTCCTCATCTGCTGGGTGTGCTGCGTCCCAGCCCTCCTCGCCCAAGATGCCATTCCGGTGGCCGTCTACGAGCAGGTTGCCGCCGCGTTCCAACAAGGCAAGCTGGCTGAGGCTGAGCAGATGTTGGGCACGGCCCTCAAGACCCATCCCCGCGAAGCTCGCGGATTGGGCCTCATGGGCGTGATCCTCGACGCTCAGAGGCGCTATGGTGAAGCCGAGAGCTACTACCAACGCGCCCTGAAACTCACCCCGAGCTCTGCATCCCTGCTCAATAACCTCGGCAACCACTACCTGGCTCAGGGCAACCTGGAGCAGGCGCGCGCCGCTTACCTGCGCGTCGTTGCCCTCGAACCTGGCCACCCCAACGCGAACCTGCATTTGGCCCAAATGAGTGTGGCCGCCAAGCGTGGCCAGGCGGCGCTCCGCTATCTCAACCGTCTGCCCAGCCGCGGACAGGCCGCGATGCCCGCACAGTTGTTGAGAGCTCAAGCGCTATACCTGAGCGGGCAGCAACCGGCGGCGACGGATTTGCTCGCCCAGGTCGAAAAGCAAGCTCCGGCTGACCCGCAAGTTGCCTTTTCCATTGGCCTGATTTTCGTGGATTGGAAACGCTACGAGGAGGCGGAACGAGCCTTCGTGCGGGCCCTGAAAGCCGCACCCGCCGATTTCGACATCCTTTACAACCTGGGCCTCGCGGCCGCCCGCGCTGGCCATCACGACCGCGCAATAGAAGTCTTTCAGACCGCACTCAGACAGCGGCCTGGTGACCCCGACTGCCTCTACAATCTCGGGAGCGTGTATGCCGCGAAAGGGCAGAATGACCAGGCAGTGATCCTGCTCCTCCAGGCTCACAATGCCGCCCCCGACCGCACCGATATTCTGTTCGCCCTGGCACACACCAGCGAGGAGATGGGATTCTACGCCGACGCCGCCTCGGCCATCGACAAGTACCTGAAGCTGAAACCGAACGACGATATCGCGCGCCGGGAACGGGGGTTCTGCTACGCACGCGGCGCCAAGCTGGACCTCGCGCTCCAGGACCTGCGTTGGTACGCACAGAAATATCCCAAGGACCCTCGGGGGCTATACGAGTTGGCCATCGCCGAGACGTTGCGGGAGCGCGACCAGGCGCTGGTGCATCTGAGCCAAGCCCTCGAACTGGATCCGAACATGACCGCAGCGCGTTACGCCCGGGCCATGCTCTATTACCAAAAAAGCCAATTCCCTGAGTCCATCGCAGATCTTAAGCTCCTCCTCCAGGCGGAACCCAACAACTCCCAGGCCCTGGACGCGCTCGGGCAATACTACATGCGGCTCAATCAACCGGAGGAGGCCCTGAAAGCCCTCGCGCGGGCGGTGGAACTGGTCCCCAAGGACGCGAAGATCCTCACGCACTACAGCCGGGT
>JALHUF010000273.1 GCA_022866195.1 Terriglobia bacterium | reverse complement strand
TTATCCAGATCGAGCGTTTCCCCCTGCGTGGCTGCGATCAGCTTCTGACAATCGTCGAGCACGGTGAGCGTGGTCAGACCCAGGAAATCCATCTTGAGCAGGCCGATTTTTTCCAGGTCGTCCATGGCGTACTGCGTCGTGATTTCATCCTTGTTGCTCTTGTAGAGCGGGACCATTTCCGTGAGCGGCTGGGGCGAGATGACCACCCCGGCGGCGTGCGTCGAGGCGTGGCGCGCCAGGCCTTCCAGGCGCTCCGCGATGGCCAGCAACTCGGCCACCCGTGGGTCGTGTTCTTTGGCCTGACGGAGTTCCGGCGAGGTGGCCTGGGCCTCGGCCAAGGTGATGTTCAAGATGTTGGGGACCAGTTTGGCGATGCGGTCCACCTCCGCAAACGGCAGGTCGAGGGCGCGTCCGGAATCGCGGATGACGGCCTTGGCGCCCATGGTGCCGAAGGTGATGATCTGACTCACGTTTTCCCGACCGTATTTCTCCGTGACGTAGTTGATGACCTTGCCGCGCTGCCGCATGCAGAAGTCGATGTCAATGTCGGGAAAGGAAATCCGTTCGGGATTCAAAAAGCGCTCGAAGAGCAGGCCATTCTGCAGCGGGTCGATGTCGGTAATATGCAGGGCATAGGAGACCAGGCTGCCGGCCGCCGAGCCTCGGCCCGGGCCCACCGGAATGCACTTCTCGCGCGCGAAGCGGATGAAATCCCAGACGATGAGGAAATAACCCGCAAAGCGCATTTCCTTGATGAGCTCGATCTCTTGCTCCAGGCGCTCCGCGTAGGCTTCTAGCGGATGCCGCAGCTTTCCCTCGGCCCGCAGACGCTCGAGCCGCACGCGCCGTTCGTCAAACCCCTGCCGGGTGACCTTCTCAAAGTAACTCTCCAGGGTCTCGCCTGCCGGCACCTCGAAGGGCGGGAAGACGTGCTGCTTCCTCTCCAGGTGCAGGTTCGAGCGCGCGGCGATCTCCACCGTTCGCTCCAGCGCCTCCGGGATTTCGCCGAAAAGCTTCAGCATCTCTTCGTAGGACTTGAAGTAGAACTGATCCGTGGCGAACCGCATGCGGTTGGGATCGCTCAGCGTCTTGCCCGTCTGGATGCACATCAGGACTTCCTGGGCGCGGGCGTCGTCGCGGCTCAGGTAGTGGCAGTCGTTGGTGACCACCAGGGGAATGCCCGTCTCCCGCGAGAGGCGGGCCAATTGCGGATTGATCTTGTGCTGGTCGGTGATGCCCTGGTCCTGAAGTTCGAGGAAGAAGTTGCCCTTGCCAAAGATATCGCGCAGGTCATAGGCGCACTGGCGGGCGGCCTCGTAGCGGTCGGCCAGCAGCGCCGAGGGGATCTCGCCGCGCAGGCAGCCCGAAAAACCAATCAGACCGTCGGCGTGCCGCGCCAGCAGCTCTTTGTCGATACGGGGCTTGTAGTAGTAGCCCTCGATGTAAGCCGCCGAGGCCAGCTTCACCAGGTTCCGGTAACCCCGCTCGTTTTCACAGAGCAAGATGATATGGTTTGGCCGGTCGGCCGCCGACGAGCGGTCGAAGCGGCTGGTGGGGGCGACGTAAGCCTCGCAGCCGATTATCGGCTTCACATCCCGCTTGAGCGCGGCATCATAAAACTTCACCGCGGCAAAAAGGTTCCCGTGGTCGGTGACGGCCACGGCGGGCATCTTCAGCTCGGCGGCGCGGTCAACCAGCCTGGAAATCTCGCAGGCGCCGTCCAGCAAGCTGTAATCGGTGTGCAAATGTAGATGAACAAATTTCCCTGAAGACATCTGAAGCATTCTAGCAGAAAACTCTGGCTGGCACGCGGTGTC
>JALHUF010000272.1 GCA_022866195.1 Terriglobia bacterium | reverse complement strand
GATACTTATGGGGCGAACGAGATACGATTCATCGGCACCGATGATTCGACCATAGTGGACAACGTCATAACCATTGGATCGACGGGGCACGGCAACTGTCTCTACATCGGTGGGGTTGCGAACATCGCGGGAGACGAGTCGAAGAACATCACGGTAGTCGGCAACACCTGCGTCCATCGCGGGGCAGTCGGGTCGGGCTATGGACTTCACATTATAGGTTTGCAAGATGGCACCATTACTTCCAACACATTTGTCAACGTAAACGCCACAGGTGCCACGCGGGGCATCAAGATTGAGAACGTCGCGGGCCTGACGAACCAAGACATCTTCATCGCCTCTAACAGGATTCGGGGGTTTAGTGCCTGGCAGGTGGATATTGGCACGGCAGCGGTTCGCACTGTCGTCGGCGTGAACTATCTTGGCCGTACGGCTGCGGGGTTGAGCCAATTCCTCAACGATACTGGAGTGGGCACTCGCTACCTTGGTTGGGAATATGACAAGGCGGGCCTTATTACGCCTAACTTCATCGAGGTGGGAGCGAACTCGGCGCAGTCTGGGAATTTGCGCCTACCCAACACCGGCAGCTTGCGCTGGAGAAATGCTGCTGCCACGGGCGATCTCAGTTTGACAGTGGGTGCGGACGATTACCTTACAAGTGGCGTGCGTTTCCGCGCTCCGGGTCTTGGCGTGAACCGGACCCCTCTTGGTGACGATCTAATCTACATGAAGAACGCCAAGGGAATCTACTGGCGGAATGCCGCCGGTACAGCCGAACATTGGATTGCTCTGACCGCCTCTGACGTTTTTGAGGTGAGCGCCAGAATGTCTGTGGCGAAGTCCGTCGTCTCCGGGCTGAACGTCGTCACCTTCTCCGCCACGCCCACCTTCGACGCTTCGCTCGGCAACACGCAGAAGATCACGCTCACCGGCAACGTGACCAGTTCGACGCTCTCGAACGCCACGGCGGGGCAGACCATCAACTTCGTCATCTGCCAGGACGCGACCGGCAGCCGCACCTTCGTCTGGCCCACAAACGTCAAGGGCGGCATGACCATCGGCTCGACGCTTTCAACCTGTAGCGCCCAGGATTTCATCTTCGACGGCACCAACGCCTACGCCCTGAGCGCCGGCGTAACAAACATGTAGCGATCATCTCTAGGTGCGCACGCGCTTATGGCAACTGAGCCGAATGGCCGCGCGTCGCCCCCAGACTCCCCTTGGGATTTCCGTGCTATATTGAGCGGCGGCAGACGCCACCCATGGCCGAGAGTTCACAACCCGCCGCTTCATCCCTGCTCAATGCGCTCACCGTCATTCCGGAGGTGCGTTGGTACCATCTTGCTGATCCCTCCTCTTCGGCGCTGGACGAGTTGGCGGCGCATTTCGGCATTCATCCCCTCCAGGTGGAAGACTGTCGCCACCGCCGCCAGACGGCGCGGGTGGAGGAGCACGAGCGCTACACGTTTGTTGTGATCAAGGTGCTCGGTAACTCGCCGGGCGAAAGTCGCCCGAACCACAGTGGCGATACCGCCAGCCAGAGTGGCGCGCTGGCGGTGGAGTCTGAGGACCCCGAAGATGCCGCCCCAGCGGTGCCGTCGGAGGCGGCCTTGAGCGCGGCGCGTCTGGGTTTCGACGACTTCGACATTTTTCTGGGCCCGGACTACATCCTCACGGTGGATGAAGGTAATTCGTCGCTCGTGTCCCCTGTAGCGAGGCGCATTGCGGCGGAAGCTTCACTCCAGAACCCTGACCGCATCGCGCACGCTTTGATTGATGCCGCGGTGTATCAGTACTTGCCCGCTCTGGATCACCTGGGGGATTTCATCGATCAACTAGAAGACCGCGTCATCCAATACGCCTCGCCGGCCACCCTGCGCGAGATTTTTCGCCTCAAGCGCACGCTGCTGGATTTCCGCCGCGTGGCCACCGGCATGCGGGAGGCAGTCAACGGGTTGGTCCGGCGCTACGACGCTCCGCCCTCCGCCAGCCGCCAGGGAGACCGCGAACTCCGCATCTACTATCGCGACGTGTACGACCACGTGGTGCGCGTGATTGATTTCATTGAGACCTATCGTGACCTGCTGACCGGCTCGCTCGATATTTATCTCTCGGCCGTGGCCAACCGCACCAACGAGGTGATGAAGATCCTCACCATCTGGGGAACCATCGCCTTGCCGCTCCTCATCCTGACCAGCTTCTACGGCATGAACGTCGACCTCCCTTTCCAGAAGCACCCCGACGTCCTGGGCATCATCGGGCTGGCGATGTTAGCCCCGGTGGTGGTTATCTATTACTATTTTCGGCGCAAACGCTGGTTCTGAGCTGGGCTTCCTCTTCCCGCCACAGAGCGGCACTCGCCTCGAAGCTGTCGCTCCGCGTCCTGTCCCGCGGCGGAGTTGCGCTGAAAGGCAGGTGGCGTGGGTGGCTATCAGACCGGGTATTGCGTAGCCCTGCAGCAATTGTGCTATGCTCGCACGTGTCCGGAGCTCCGATGCGCAGCAGGAGTTATAAGGCTTTCTGGAAGCGCCGGAGGCCCACGGGGCATTCAAGCGAGGCATGTCATGGTGAAAGAAGAGAAGCCAGTACCGCTGCGTCGCAGTTCGCGCGTGAACGTCCGCATCCCGGTGTGGGTTTCGGGGACGTACCCCGATGGGAAGAAATTCACCGAAAACACCTTCATCGTCACCATCAGCAAGTACGGCGCCAGAGTGAAGACTGAGCAGCCGTTGAAGGTGGGGATGCAGGTGAAGGTCGAACCCCATCGCCGCCATCAAGCGGGCCTGTTCAAGGTGGTGTGGACGGGACAGCCGGGCACGGCCCGGGAGGGCGCGGCAGGCATTGAGTATGTCCAGGTGTCCAACCTCTTGGGCGTCGCGTTTCCTGAATAGGCCGTTCACCACACCGTGCGGAAGCTGAGCATCCGCCGCACGGGGGGGTGCGGCCCAGAGCCGTCCCGGGCATGTTAGAATTGCTGGCCGCGGCCTGGGGTGGCGGCCTCACCGAGCGCGCGGCTCGTGGACGTCGATGGACGAGAAGCAACAACCAAGAAGTCGAGTCAAGGTCGCTTTCCCCATCCGCGTCCGGGGCCTGTCCAGTGACAACAAGTTCTTTGACGAACCTGGCGAAACCTGCCTGGTGAGCCGAGGCTTGCTGGTGACCCGCCTTCAGAATCTCGTGGACTTGGAAACCGAACTCTATGTCATCAACTCCGATAACAATGTCGGGGGCCTTTTCCGCGTGCTGTGGGTAAACACCCAGCCCCAGGAGGAACGGCACGATGTGGGCCTGGAACTCATCCAGGCCGACGACGACCCGTGGGGAATTTCCTTTCCGGCCGAGCAAGAGGAGTCAGCCGAGCCCGCGGCGGAAACCTGGCTGGCGTGCCAACGGTGTCACCAGCGGCTACTAACTCCCGTCCCGGAAGCTACGGCGGAGTTCTTCTATGAGGGGTTCCGCATCAGCCGGACTTGTGACCATTGCCGGGCCACGACGCCCTGGGAATTCGCTCCTGCCGAAACCCCAGAGGCCGGGCCCACGGCGGCCGAGGCCGCGGGCGTTGGACGGATCAGGATGAAGAAGCCACACATAGAGTCGCGCACGAAGGGCCGCGCCCCAATTGAGACGGACATCAAGCTCATCCGCGCCCGCGAAGGGACCATCCTGGAAGACATCTGCAAGACCGTCAATGTCTCCCGCCACGGCGCGTATTTCTTGACCAAGGAAGCCTACGCGGTAGGCGAGCGGGTGAGCGTGGTCCTGCATTACAAGGAAGGCGACGTGAGCATTCCCGTGCCGGCTTACGTGGTCCGCGTGGAGCGAGCCCGGGACAGCGTGCACAACGCCGTCGCTATCAGGTTCGAAGCGGAGCGGCGGTAAGCCAATTTCCCGCGCTCGGCCCGAGCAGGAGAATAGACTGCGACGCGCGTTCCGGAGCCTCTAATGCGCTGCTTTGACGTTTGCATTTTGGCCGCCATTCTCTCCGCGTGGCTCATCCCCCTGTCAGCCACGCCTTCCTTACCAGATGTGCCCCCGTTGCTCCTGCGGGCGCAGGCCATGAACTTCACGGTAGAAGGCAAGATCACCAAACAAGCCCCAGGCAAGCTCACCATCAGTTCCGGGGAGAACATCATCTTCCACGTGCGCTACGATGATAAGACCGACATCAAGAAGAGCGACGGAAGCCCGGGCACAGCCAACGACCTGCGCGTCGGCGTGGTAGTGAGGGTGGAAGGTGAGCTGACCGAAAGCGGCGAAATCATCGCCGCGAGAATCGAAATCCAAAAACCGTAACCTGCTACGAACCCCGAGTTTCGAATTTGCAGTTTCGAATTCCCATCCTCGAGTTTCGAATTCCAACCCGGATTTCCGATTTGAACCTCGTCCGACGATTCCGGCTGTTGGGCTCCGCCGGGACGGAGTCTGTGCCGTGGGCTTTTCTCAGTAACGTTCCGAAACGAAGCTTTGGCGTGTACGCCCCCGGTTACGCGGGATCGCAAAGCGGAAATCCCGGCTAATCTCTGCCGGGGATCGCATCCGTCCAGGGCTCATTCTCCGACAGATCGAGTGTGACGCGCTGCCCCGGCCTGAGCTTTGGGGTAAGACCCACGATAACGATATGCTCTTCCTCCTCCACCTTGACGCCCACGACCTGGTACCGCCGTGCTGGAGAAACGTTGTCGAACCGGTAGAAACCCTCGTGGTTGGTTCGCGTGGTGGCGGCGGAAGACAGGCGGGGGACCAACTCCACTGCCTCCGCGAGACATTTCCTGCAAGTGTTGTAGGCGCTGATCGCAACCAGTCGCGGTTGGGCGAGAGCCCCACGACACTTACGCTGAAGCTCCTGCAAGGGTCTGCTCTCTTCAAGTTTGAACAGATAAACGGTGAGATTGCGCACGGGATACGTTCCCCTAGTGCGGTTTACGGTCATGATGACAGTTATGCGCCCCTCGATGGCTGCGGGTGGCACAGCTATGGTCTGCCCAGTGGCTCGCTCGCCACACCAGGCTGCTTCGCTCAATGCCAGCAGGCAACTCAACCATCCGGCGACTGCTCGCATGGCCACGCCTCCGCACGGACGCTTGGCGGTCGGGAATTGGTCGTGGTGGGGTCCCGCACCAAGACCTCCCGGGGCGGTGGCTGCGGACTACGGGCAACCCAGCGATTCAGAAGCCACCCGCGGCGCCGTTTTGAAGTCCGATTACTAACTCCCACCATACCACCGGCTGCGGAGATGTCAATACATACAGTATCGGGTAGTAGACTTTGCGTCTGGGGATAAATGCCCCGGGGACGCGTGGCCACCACATGCCGGGGTCTGGCGTGTTTCGGGTCAGCCGATCGATTTTCTCGTGTGGAACTGCCGGCAATGCCGCGGCCCGCGTAGTCGCAGGGCCTGCCCTCAAGGCGTACCGCGTGAGGGCGGGTCCGAGACCCACCCCTACAACGGACCTTCCCAGGCATTTAGAATTGATGGCTTCCCGATAAATCTGGACAGGCTGCCAGCGGCGAATTTCGTGTTTCGATTTTCAAGTTTCGGTTTTCGAGAATCAGTGCGGAATTCCCAGGACCTCGGCGTAAGCGTCTCGCGCTGCGTTGAGCTCCGCGACGAAGCGTTTGCGCTGCCGGCGCAGCTTTTCCGCCTGGTGAGGAAGGCGGGCTGCCATCAGCAGCAACCGGGTCCGCGCCCGGAGCAGCCACTCATAGCGCCACAGGAAAGCGCCCGCCAGAGGGAGCGTGAGCGCATAGTAGCCCGCCGTCGCCCGGCCCAGCCAAAATGCGCAGAGGAGGACCTGGGCCGCGTAGCAGCCCACGACCACGAGCGCGCGCAGCAGCCATTCCAATCTCCGGTCCCGCTCGCTCTCTTTCCGCAGCAGCCCAGCCCAGAACAGAATCATCCACACCAGCAGGTGATTGAGCAGGCCATAGACTGCCAGCGGGAGGCCCAGCACGCTTTCCAACCAATACCACATTCGGAGCCCGCGCGAAGCGTGCCACGCGGCAGCCTCAACCTCGGCCTGGCGCAGCGACCAGCGCCGCCGCTCTTCGCGATAAGCATCCAAGCTATCGCGCAGCGCCACCAAACGGCCCGGGTGGAGAGAATTCAGTTGCTCAAACCACTCCGCGATGAATTGGCTTAGCTTGAAGCCTTCCACCTTCTGCTTCGACTGCGCCCGCGCGGCCCACTCCTCCTCGAGATCAGTGCGCAGAACCTCTTCAAGATCGGCCAGAAATTGCCGGAGATCGCCGGGTTGGAAGCGAAAGGCGTTCTGCCGCAAGGCCTCGTCCAGCTCCAGCGCAAACCTGCGGACTGAAATAGCGCCTTCACCTGCCGACAGGTATTCCTTGGGGGACAGAGGAGAATCGACATAAATCAGCAGCTCGCTCGATTGCGACCGCCCCACGGGCAGAAACAGGTGGATGGGAAAGAGCAAAAGCCCAAGCTGACCGGAGTGCCGAGCTTCCGCTTCGATGGCCAACTTGGCCGCAGTCAGACCCGCCGGCGGCATTTCGCCGGCCTTTACCGCGTGATGCTCCGTGAAAACCACAACCGCCTCCTGCCTGCCCAAAGCCTCGCGAGCAGCTTGGAGGGCGGTCGTCTCCGGCTCATAGGGGATCATCCCGAGCCACTGGACGAAGCGCCCACGCAGGTAACCCCGAAAAAGATTCCGGTTCAGGAGACAACGGACCGGCCGTTCAAGCGCGGCCACCAGAATCAGCGCGTCCAGCAAGCTTGCCGGATGGCTCACCACCAGCAGCGCGGCGCCGGAACCAGGCACCGCCTCGCCGCGCAATAAGCGAACCTTGTGAAAGACCAAACCGAACCAGATCCGCAAGAGCGCGCGAAAGAGCCGGTAGCTACGGGAAGTAGCGGGTGTTTGATCTGGCGAATCAGCGGGCATCATTCAACTCGGCTTCGCCTATAGTATTGGCAATCGCCGCGCGTGGCAAGCACCTCACGAGACCGAGCGGCAGAGGCACATCCTCCTGCTTGGCGGCCGAGCCGGTGGACGGACCACGTTTTCATACGGGCGCGTCAGCCCTGAGGGAAAGTCCTTTAGCACTCTGCGGAGCACCTCCTTGACTTCGGTCGTCCCGGTGCCGTATATGGAGGCGAGCGTTTCGGTTCCGCGCCAGGAGGGCAAGGAGTGGAAGAGGAGATACTCTGCTTCAAACGAGAAATCCTGCGTGCCCATCCTAATCCAGAGAAAACCTTTTACGACGCGGCCCTTTGGCACCAGATCCTGGCCCATCTGGAAAGCAGGCTGCGCTCCACCGTGGAGCACGACTACAACTACAAACAGCTCGTGGTCTACGTCTTGATCAATCACGAGCAAGGCTTCCTGAGTTATCAACGCACACCCAAGACAGATGAGGCCCGCCTGAAAGCCAAATACTCTATCGGCATCGGGGGGCACGTAAACATCCAGGATACCAGTCAGCTCTCTCTATTTGGCGCTGACGATGAGAGGTGGACCGATTTCCTTCTGGAGGCCGTTTGGCGCGAGGTGAACGAGGAAGTACAAATTCAGGGGGCTATCCTCCAAGCACCCAGACTCATTTGCTTCATAAATGACGATGCTAACGACGTGGGACAGGTGCACTTTGGTGTGGTGTGGCTGGTGAAGCTGGCCGAGCCCAACGTCACAACCAGAGGCGAACGAGGAATAGGCAAGCTGAGCTTCCGCGACTTGGCGTCTCTCAGTTCCATGCGCGACAGGCTGGAGAGCTGGTCGCAACTGCTGGTGGACTACTTGCTCCGGGAAGATGCGAGCTGGCAGCACTAACAGCCAGTAGCCACGCCGGGGGTTTTTCCGGGCGGGGGCTTGTCTGCTTCGGACAACCGCCAGCGCGCGCAGTTAGAAAGAATCCCAATCCACTCGGAACGCGTAAGGTGGCACCCCGAGAGAAAGGCCAACCCTCGAAAGGATGGCCAGAGACCATGAACCTCACCTCACTGTTTGTCTCCCTGCTTTTCCTCGCGGCAACGATTGTTCCCAGCTTCGCTCAGTTGCCCCAGCGGCCGGAGCCGGTTCTCTCGCCAGAAGTACACCCCGATCGCCGCGTCACCTTCCGGTTCCGCGCTCCGAACCTTAAGGAGGTACTGTTCGCCCGCGAGGGTGTACAGCCTGTCCCGATGCAGAAGGACGAGCAGGGGGTGTGGAGCATCACCACCGAGCCGCTGGAACCGGATTTCTACGGCTACTCGTTTGTGGCCGACGGTGTCAGCCTCATCGACCCCTCCAATCCCCTGATGAAACCCAACCTGCTTAACACCCAGAGTGTTGTGCATGTGCCCGGACCAGCTTCCTTGCCGTGGGAGGTGAACAACGTCCCGCGCGGCACGATAGCCCACCACTTCTACAGATCGGGAATCGTCGGCGACGATCGGGACTATTACGTCTATACGCCGCCCGGCTACGATCCTCGCGCGAAGAAGCACTATCCCGTCCTTTACCTGCTGCACGGTTTTAGCGATGACGCCAGCGCCTGGTGGGCCGTGGGGCGCGCCCACGTGATTCTTGACAACCTGATCGCGCAAGGGAAGGCGAAACCCATGCTCGTCGTCATGCCTCTCGGCTACGGGGCTCCCGAAGTCCTTTCCCGCGGCTTCGCCAGTTTCCGCGACCAGAACCTCCGCCGCCGGAACGTCGACAAGTTCCGCGAGGCTCTGCTCACCGAAGTCATCTCCCAGGTCGAGAGCAACTATCGGGTCTCACGCGACCGCCTGTCCCGGGCTATTGCGGGGCTCTCCATGGGTGGCGCCGAGTCTCTTTACGTGGGCCTGAACGCTTTGGACCGTTTCGCTTGGATCGGCTCATTCAGCGGCGGCGGGGTCAGTGAAGAATTCGGTGCCGACTTCCCCACGCTTGATACGAAGGCCAACGCTCAACTGCGCCTGCTTTGGATCGCTTGCGGCACGGAGGATTTCCTCATCAACCCTAACCGCAAGCTCCGTGACTGGCTCAAGGCCAAGGGAGTTCAGCACACCGATATAGAAACTCCGGGTGCGCACACTTGGATGGTCTGGCGACGCAACCTGGCCGATTTCACTTCTCTCTTGTTCCGAGAGAAAGCGCCTTGAGGAGCGCCCCTTCTATTTCTTCTCGGTGAGGTCCAGATAGATAGTCTCAACCAGGCTCGGCCAGCGGCGGCCGCCCGGACCGGATGTGTCCGCGATGCCGAAGTCCCGCTTGATTTCCTCCAGGGATTTCCCTTGCTCGATCAGAGCTTTGACCTTGGCCTGCTTCTCCTCGATGGCGGTCAGCAATCCTTGAATATCAGCCTTCGTGAGCGGGTCGTTATGGCCGGAAATAAAGGTGTCGGCGTCGAGGGCGAGCAGCTTCTTGAGGGTCTGGGCCAGGCCGAACGACGTGCCGCCCTTCTGCCGGTGGATGAGCGGGTCGCGACCGAGGAACGCCAAGTCGCCGATGAAGGCGATTTTCTGGTCCGGGAGGTAGACCACCAGATCGCCGCTGGTGTGCGCCGGGCCGAAATAGAGCAGCTTCACCCGGACACCAGCGATATCGAGCGGTCGGTCGCCCGTCACCGCTTGGTTCGGGAGATACGGCAGGAGGGCGCTCATCTTCGGGTCCTTGAACGCTTCCTCCGTGTCCTTCTTGGTGTTTCCATGGGCGACGATGGTTAGCCCTGGGGGAAAACCGGCGAGACCGTTGACGTGGTCGCCGTCGCTGTGCGTGAGAACGACGTATTTCACGGGATTGGCGGTGAGCTTCTGGATTTCGACTAGCATCGCCCGGGACGATTCTTCGGTCATCTTCGCATCGATGACGATGACCACTTTCTTGCCGATGATGAATCCTGCGTTCGCGCCGCTCCCGCCCTTGACCCAGTAAACGCCGCCCCGGAGCGGCTCGGCACTGAGGGGGACGGGCTGCGGCTGTTGAGGCTTCGGCACCGACGCGGCTTCGACCGCAGCAGCGACCGCGACGGCGAGGCTAGCGAGTGTGACGAACCCGGCAACCAGAGCGATTCTCTTGGCCATAGGTTGAACTCCTCATCCGAACTAAATCTCCTCCCAGATTTCCACTGTCACACGCCAATAACAGGGAGTGTACACCGAAAGGACAGGTGTCAGGTATCAGGTGACAGGTCTCAGGGGTCCGAGCTAGCGCAAAGCTCCTCGCTAATTCTGCGGCAGTCTGCGGCGCCCCACGGGAAAGCCGCGGGATCTCTCGGCCTGCCGTGCGTGGGAACCAGAGAGTAAGTCCGCGCCACCCCTTATTGCATGGCGCGAGTTGCGGATGGCGCAGACATCGCCGCGGGAAAAATTTCTTTCAAGGCCAGTTGAGCATTTCATGTAGACTTCACGTGAGATTTGCGTGCTGGTGGTGGCTTCAGAACGGGAGAGGAGGTTTGGATGTTGATCCTGAAGAATCACGTGCGGTGGGCCGGGTTGGCTTTTCTGGCGACGATGTTGGTTGTGTGGTGCACGCGGCCGGCGCAGGCGGCGGAGGCAGTCGATCCCTTTGACCAGGTCAAGCGCCTGGGCCGGGGAGTGAACATCCTGGGCTATGACCCGCTGTGGGATAACTTTGAGAAGGGACGCTTCCAGGAGCGGCATTTCAAGCTGATCCGCGACGGCGGCTTCCAGACCGTGCGCGTCAACCTCCACGCCTTGCAGCGCCTGAACGCCGCGAACGGCTACAAGCTGGAGGACGCCTGGCTCAAGACCTTAGATTGGGTGGTCAAAAACGCGCTGGCCAACAATCTCATGGTCATCCTGGATCTGCACAACTACACGGACATTGCCAAGGATCCACTGGGATACAAGCCGCGCTTCCTGGCTTACTGGAAGCAGATCGCCGCGCATTTCCAGGACGCCCCCGATGCGGTGCTGTTCGAAATGCTGAACGAGCCCAACGGCAAACTCACTCCACAACTCTGGAACGAGTTTCTAAGCGAGGCGCTGGCCATCATCCGCGCCACCAACCCGACGCGCACGGTAGTTGTCGGTCCGCCCTTCTGGAACAGCATCGACCACCTCGACGACTTGGTTCTGCCGGCGGAGGACCGCAATCTCATCGTGACGGTGCACTACTACAAGCCCATGGAGTTCACCCATCAGGGGGCGTCGTGGTCAAAGGAGACGGTGCATCTGGCAGGAGTGACGTGGGGCAGCGCGGGAGAGAAAAAGCGGGTGGAGGACGACTTCGCCCGCGTCGAGAAGTGGTCGCTGGCGCACCGACGTCCCATCCTGCTCGGCGAGTTCGGCGCCTACGAGAAAGGCCCGATGGAGTCGCGGGCGCGTTACACGGCGCACGTCGCCCGCACCGCCGAATCCCTGGGCTGGGCCTGGACCTACTGGCAGTTCGATCCCGACTTCATTGTCTACGACATCGACAAAGACCACTGGGTCGAGCCGATTTGGAAAGCCCTTATTCCTTAGAAGGAGCGGGTAGCGCCCGCCGGTGTATGCGAGCCGCAAGCTAGCGCATTGGTTCACGGCGTTTGGGTAGACGTGCTTCAGACACCACGAGCCGGGTCTGCACTTCATCTCGGCATGCATGGCATGCGCCGATTTGCCAACACAGGGCGCTGCACCGTTGCGGGCCGCCTGCCAATCAATCCTTCTCCTTGTCGATAATCCTGAAATTCTCCGGAATCTGGAAGTATTCCGGCCCGACTCTGCGGCCGATCTGGATTTCCCCGACGTACACGTTCACTTGCCCGCCATTGGACAGACGGTACTGAGCCCTGAGGGCAAGGAAGTTGAGGGCCGGGGCATACCACACTTCCGCGTCGAACTGATTCTTTCGTTTAGCGTTTCGGATCTTGTAGCCTTCACACTGGAAGCCTTCGATTGAATGCTCCCCGAGAAATTGGTCGGAAGAATGGAACGCCCGGAATTCCTCGCGCGTGATGGGGGCTTTCGTTCCAAAGCTCTCCGCGTCGTTGGTCTTGTGCCGGACTTCGACCGTCCGCTTTGAGTAATCGATAATATAGGTCAAATTCGTCGGGCGGTCAAAAAGTGTCCCTATGTCCGGCGTCAAGACGGGAAAGCGGGTCTTGAATGCCAGTCGCAAGCGCTGATAGGTTGAGCCCTGCTCGTTCCTCAGATAAGGCCCTGCCATGACAACCTTCTCAGGCAAGCGGCTTGCTATGTCCGGGATGGTTTCTTGGAATATCGCCCCAGCAAACGGAACCCACTGAGCAGGCTCGGTGCGATCAGACTTCTCAGGGGTCACCGGGTTGACGGTCTGGCCAGTCTGGCCTGCGGACGCTGCGGGCGTCTGCAGCGCCAGCAGACCGGCGACAGAAGCAGCGACAAGACACCCAAACGTCACCAGATGTGCAAAAGACCTCTTGGCCAGCATCGAACCACTCATACAAGGTACACGTGGTCAGGCGTAGCACGCCACAATCTGAGGGAAAAGAGAAAACCCCAAGGGTGCGCTCCCCTCGTCTCGGCCGGCATTTCCGCTTCGGCATCCTTGCTAGCCGTCAGTGTACACCCCGCCACCCCGTTTTGGAACGCTCCAATTCAGCCTCCACTCCCGGTGCCCCCAGCGGTTTCCGCTGACTGACGTGCAGCGGCCCGCGCGGAGCAATCCTCACTGCATAGCGCGAATCGTATTGAACAACGCCTTGAAGGTGTACGCAGCTTCTCGGGCTTCGACGCCCGGCGCTGGGGCGGCGGTCTCACCGTAGTACGCCCGGATGAAATCGCTCGCGCCTACCCAGGTGGTTTGCAGGACGCCGAGCATGCGGGGCGCGATGGTTTCATCCGCGTGCGCCCGCACCGACCGCATCAGGTCCAATTCCCCCATGGCCACCTCCGTTTTACGCCACGGGGCGTACAGCACGCGAAATCCCTGCACCGCGAAATAGGCGGCGGTCGCCGGAGAGGAATCGTAGTGCCAGTCGCAGATCACGATATCGCGCGGCACCAGGTTGATGGCCCACGCCGTGCCATTCTGGCTGCCTTCCCACTCCCCGACGCCGGTGACGCTGCCGTCGATTAGCCGATCGCCCCACATCCACATCTCCCGCTGAGTCGCCGCCAGGTGGTCGTGCAGGGTTCGCATTTCCTGCGCGAAGAGTTCCGCGCGGTTCCGGGTCTTGCAGCGCGGGCAATCGGGGTCCGCGAGGATGAACACCTCGTCCATGCCCACATGGACCGCGTCCGCCTCACAAACGCTCGCCAGCTCATCCAGCAGGTCAAAGACGATCTTGTGCAGGTCGGGGTGGAGCGGGCAATAGCTGCGGCAGTAGATGCCTTTGTTCTCCGCATATTTCCCCGGCGTCTCGTCGAACTCGGGATGGGCGCGCAACAGGCCGAAGGTCTGCGCCGCCCAGGACTGATGCCCCAGCAGGTTGATGAGCGGGATCAGCCGCACGCCCGCGGCGCGGCACGCCGCGACGATGGCCTGGACGTCGGCTTTTGAGAGCGCATCCGTGTCCACCACTTCGGGATGGCTCGCATACTGGTACCGATAATCGAATTCCATTACCAGCACGTTGACGCCTTCTTTGGGAAGGGCCTCGCGGATGAAACGCACCATCAAGGGGACTTCGTCGGGCTTCGGAGCGCTCAAATTGAGGCCTCGAACCGGAAACGGCCAAGCCGCGAAAGAAACCCTGGCCGCGACAAGGCACAGCGCCATCAAGATTACTGCGCGCATCAGCCGTTTGTTCATCGCCATACCTCTTTGTGGAATTTGCTCCTCAGGAAGAACCTCGTGCGTATGCTACAGCGGGCAAAGATACAAAAAGATCGCGCTGCTCCACAAGGGTGAACCGCGCGACAGCCTCCAACCTCGCAGGCGGTATTCAAACTTGCGTGCGCTTTCTCAAGGATGCACGCGGCGTCGGGCCGAAGCATGGGGACGCCGGGATTTGGGAGCCGGCGTGGTGAGCATCGCGCTGTTCTCCCAACCCTCCACAGTTCCGACCGGCCGCACTATGGTATCGAACATCCCATAGACCTTTTGAAACTTGCGTCCGTCTCTGTCCACCAGGCGCAAGCGAAAATGGGGGACGCCACCGATCTGAGTCGGGCGAATGGGAAAGTACCCGTTGAGGCCGCTTTCCACATAGGCCGTAACGTATTGCTGCTTCTTGGCCCACCAGGTAAAAACCCGGATGTGGTTGAAGTCGCACTCTTGCGTCTGCTGCCGGTCAGCGACCAAATACAGCGCCACCGGGCGGCCGTTATCGTCCACCGTGTTGAGCACGACCCAGCCCACTAGGTTGATGCTCTGGGCGTACATG
>JALHUF010000271.1 GCA_022866195.1 Terriglobia bacterium | reverse complement strand
CCGGGAAGCGGACGCAGCCTGGTCTAAGGCCTGGGCGGCCAAGGACCTCGAGGGGTCTGTGTCGTTCGTCGCCGACGACGCCTTGGTGCTTCTAGCTAACGGACCCATTCTGACGGGGAAGGAGTCTATCCGGAAGTGGGCGTCCGAGCTGATGGCGAGCCCCGGATTCGCTATGAGCTGGCAGCCAACCAAGGCAGAGGCTTCGCGTGGCGGGGATTTGGCCTATACCGTGGGCACGTATCAGCTCACGCTGAACAATGCGAAGGGCAAGCCCGTCACCGATCGCGGAAAGTATATGACCGTCTGGAAGAAGCAGTCGGATGGCAAGTGGAGGGCGGTGGCCGACATGGCTAACTCCGACCTGCCGGCGCCCGGCGCTGCCAAGCACTAGCCGTTCGAGGAGCGCGGACCCTGCGTGGAGGAGTTCGCGTTGGGGAAATAACCAGGAGCGGCTCCTGACACTGAGATTAAAGCAAAGGAGGACACTCCAATGTCAGAAGCGGATGTTGAAGCGATCAATCAGTTGCGCGAGGAAGCCATTGCCGCCGCCAACACGGGCGACTTGGCGCGAATGATGAACTTGTGGTTGGACAACGCCGTAAGGCTGGCACCGGACGAGCCAGCGGCGATCGGTAAGGCCGCCGTCGATGCGCAGTTTCGCGCTATGTTCAACGATATCACTTTGGAATTGAGCGCCCTGCTTCAAAGCGTCGAGGTGGGGGGTGATTGGGCCTGGTCCTGGTGGACTTACGTGGGAGCATTCATCCCAAAGGCCGGCGGTGAGGCAATTCGTGAAACCGGCAAATGCGTGGACATTCTCCGGAAGCAGCCGGACGGCGTGTGGAAATGGGCGCTCCATATTTGGAACAGCGATGCTCCGCTCAAGTAAATTCTGGGCGGGCTGCCGAAAAAAAGGAAAGTTCGAAGTCGCAAAAGGAGAGATTCATGAGGGATCTGAAGGAGACTGCCGACAAACTGCTTGCAGCCTTCAACGGGCATGATGCGGCTGCGTTGGCGCAACTCTACACAGAAGACCAAGTCACGATCCTGCCGGGTGCCCCTGGGCCAGTGCGGGGTAGAAAAGGGAAAGAGGAATTGTTGTCCGGCTTCTTCCGTGCTTTTCCAGATCTCAAGATTAACCTCGCCTTAGTGTTGGTTTCTGGGAACCACATCGTTTGCGAGGGAGATTTAAGGGGAACGCATACCGGACCTCTGGTATCACACGAGGGAGAGGTTCCTGCCACGGGGCGCAGCATAACAGTTCCGCTGGTCTTCATATTGAGGACCGCGCCTGATGGGCTAATAGAGGAAGACAGGACTTACTTCGACAACGCAACCTTTCTAAAGCAGTTGGGCTTGGTTCAATAGCGGCTAGCCACGGTACGGTCCTGATATCTTGGGTATTCCATTGGAACATGCAGGCGCCCACGCCACAGACATCGTGCCGCGGCTACCAGTGTTCGAACTGGAGTCATCGAGGCATCCGGCGTTCAATCTGCAGTCGCGAATTCGGAAATTCCGGATAAAAAGGAGGGGGAAATGAAAAGGTTTCTTATTGTCGTTCCTTCCATCATTTTGCTGTGTTTGAGTCTAAGTTGTCAGGACAAGACAACAAAGGCAGAACTGGAGAAGGCCCGAATTCAAGCAGAGACAGAGGCCCGCAACAAGGAGATAGTCCGGGAACTTTTCAGCGCGATTGACAAGGGTGACTTTGACAAACTCAAGGGGCTACTTTCTGATGATTTCTCCCTGAAGGCCCCTGGCCTGAGGGAACCCCTCGGAACGAGTGGGTTATTTCAAGCCATCAAAACCCACTATGCCGCATTTCCAGATTGGACGCATGTGATCGAAGATACGGTCGCGGAGGGCGATAAAGTGGCTGTCAAGCTTACCCAATACGGGACTCACAGGGCTGAATATGAGGGAATTCCGGCCACTGGGAACAAGGTGACCATGCCGGCTTTAGGTTTCGTGACGATCGTCAATGGGAAGATTAAGGACTTGTACGCCGTCGAAGACTACCTCGGGCTGAACATGCAGCTTGGTATGGTGCTACGCCTGAAAGAGGCCAAAAAGCAGCGAAAGTAAGGGCGTAACCACGGCATGCTCTTGATGCCGCGGGCTCTTGTCTGTGCGGGTCATGAAGAACCCAGGGCGCAAGCCGCGCGCCGTGCCTACTCGCTCGCAGACCTAGGGAGGTCTGCGCCAGCCTGCGGCTGTAGCGCCGGCCTCTGGCCGGCTCCTGCGTGGGCCGCCGGGACGGCGGCGCTACTGTGCGACATGATGTACGCTGCCGCTTTTCGTGCGCCCTTCCATCTTGACATTGCCGGGGGCATCCTCTAACGTAACTCGTTCTGTGATTCTTCAGTCCCCTACGGAGTCCCACAATGCGAATTGCATTTGCAGCCTCTGAAGGTGTGCCGTTTTCGAAGACGGGCGGCTTGGCCGATGTGGTGGGCGCGTTGCCCAAGGCTCTGGCGGCGAGTGGGCATGAGGTACAGGTCTTGTTGCCGCGATACCGCATGACCAAGCCCGGCCGGACGCTGCCCGAGTCCAAGAGTTTGACTCTTCCCCTGGCTTCCGGTTTCAGGTTTGCCGCTATCCAGGATGGGGGCGAAGCTGACGGAGTCCACACCTATCTGGTGGACTGCCCGGATTTTTTTGACCGGGAGGGTCTGTATCAGACGAGCGGCCAGGACTACCCGGATAATGCCTTGCGCTTTGCCGCGTTTTCGCTGGCCTGCCTGGAGTTCCTGAAGCGTTCCGCCACTCCTCCGGATATCATTCATTGTCACGACTGGCAGACCGCTCTGGTGCCGATCTACCTGCGCAACCTTTACACGGGGGATGGGTTTTTCGAGAAGACCTCAGTCCTTTTCACCATCCACAATCTCGGCTATCAGGGCCACTTCCCGCCGCACATCCTGCCGCGGATTGGCCTGCACGTAGGGCTGTTCACGGTTGACGGGCTGGAGTTTTACGGCAAGGTCAATCTGCTGAAGGGCGGCATCATCTTTTCAGATTTCATCACCACGGTCAGCCGCAAGTATGCCGAGGAGATTCAGACGCCGGAATTTGGCTGCGGGCTGCAGGGGGTACTCAGCGCCCGCAGTGATCGGCTGCAAGGCATCGTAAACGGCGTGGACTACGGCCCTTGGGACCCCTCGACCGACAAGCTGATTGCCGCCAACTACTCGCCGGAGGATTTGAAAGGCAAAGAAACGTGCAAGAAGGCGCTTCTGGAAAATATGGGCGTGGCGCAGCCGGCGCTCGATCGTCCCGTCATCGGGATCGTGTCGCGATTCGCTCGGCAAAAAGGCTTCGATTTGATTGCGGAGATTGCGGAAGAACTCATGGCCATGGATCTCTACATCGGGGCGTTGGGAACCGGCGAGCCGGAGTACGAAGAACTCTTCCGGAGCCTGGCGGCGAAATATCCGGATAAGTTCCTGGTGAAAGTCGCCTATGACAATACGCTCGCGCACCAGATCGAGGCCGGCGCCGACATGTTCCTGATGCCCTCGCGCTACGAGCCCTGTGGGTTGAATCAGATCTACAGCATGAAATACGGCACCGTGCCGGTGGTCCGCGCCACGGGCGGGCTGGACGATACGGTTGAACCCTTTGACGGAAAGAAGGGCACGGGCTTTAAGTTCAGCGAGTACGCCCCCGCCGCCTTACTGGCGACGATCCAGCAGGCTATCGAAGTCTATCGCCAGCCCAAGGCTTGGCGGCAGTTGATGCACAACGGCATGCGCAAGGACTTTTCCTGGCCGAGCTCGGCCAAGCAGTACGTGAAGATCTATCAGACGCTGCACAAGGACAAGGCGAAGGCCAAGGCTGCGGCGGAAGCGGCTAATCCTTAGGAGTCCATGGCGGAGGCTGAAAGGCATGGCCGGGAAGCACACACTGGAGTTCACTGAGCAGAACTTTGAGGCAGAGGTGTTGAAGGCGGACATGCCGGTGCTGGTGGATTTCTGGGCGGAATGGTGTGCTCCTTGCCGCATGATGGCGCCGGCCGTGGAAGCTGTGGCGGAGGAGTATGCCGGTCGCGCCAAGGTTGGCAAGTTGAACGTGGACGAGAACCAGTCGCTCACCAGCCGTTATCAAATCCACAGTATTCCCACACTTCTCGTGTTCAAGAATGGCGGAGTTCAGGAGCAACACGGCGGGGTGATTTCCAAGGACGTGATCGCCAAGATGCTGGAGCGGCACCTTTAGCCTTCTCAGCCCATCGGCCGCCGGCGGCGTGAGGCCGGCCTTTGCTGCGGCTAGCGAACGATGAACGCAAGCCCCAGGGACGCCTGCCAGTCAACCTGCGAGCGAAGTCCCCGTTCGGGTTAGAATGGAGCACGGTCAGCAGGGCGGCCCGAGCCCGGAGCGACTCACTATGTGGAAAAACGTCGTAATCGTTGGTGCGCAGTGGGGTGACGAGGGCAAGGGCAAGGTGGTTGACGCCTTGGCGGACCGCTTCGATATCGTGGCGCGCTACCAGGGGGGAGCCAATGCGGGTCACACCGTGGTGGTGAAGGGGAAGAAGTTTGTCCTTCAGCTCCTCCCGGCGGGCATCGTCCGGCCCGATAAAACCGCCGTCATCGGCAACGGAGTGGTCATTGATCCCGAATCTCTCCTGCGGGAAGTCGAAATGATGGAGAAGGCCGGGGTGACGGTGGGGAACCGGCTGCTCGTCAGCGACCGCGCGCACTTGATCCTGCCCTACCATCGGAGTCACGAAGTGGCGGCGGAGCAGGCGCGCGGCGGGGCCAAAATTGGAACCACGGCCAAAGGGATTGGGCCTTCTTATGAGGACAAGGCGGGACGCCGCGGGCTGCGCACGGGCGACCTGCGCAACCCGGAGACGTTTCGCCGGAAATGCAGCGAGGTGCTGGCGGAGAAGAATCGGCTGGCAGCGGCGCTTTTTGCGGGCGCGGTCCTGGATACAGAGGGATTGGTCGAACGCTACTACGAGGTGGCGCGGCGCATCCTGCCGTATCTCACCAACGTCCCTGCTTACCTCAACACCGCGATGGATCGCGGCCAGCGGGTGCTCTTCGAAGGGGCACAGGGAACGATGCTGGATGTTGACCAGGGGACCTATCCGTTTGTCACGTCTTCCAGTGCAGCCGCCGGAGGGGCCTGCACTGGTACAGGCGTGGGACCAACGCGGATTGACGCTGTGGTCGGTGTCTCCAAGGCCTACGCCACGCGGGTAGGCAGCGGGCCGTTTCCTACCGAGGCGCTGGGGCCCGAGGGCGAGAAGATCCGCGCGCGGGGCGGCGAATACGGTGCTGTCACGGGGCGCCCGCGCCGCTGCGGCTGGTTTGACGTGCCGGCGCTGCGCTACAGCGCCCGCCTGAACCACTTGAGTGCCCTGGTGATTACCAAGCTCGACATCCTGGATCATCTCGCGGAAATTCCGGTGGGTGTGGAATACGAATATCGCGGCGGGCCGCTCACCGAGTTCCCGGCTGAAGTTGAAGCGGTGGGGGAATTGAAAGTCCGCTACCGCGTCCTGCCTGGTTGGCAACAGCCAACCTTCGGCTTGCAGGACTATTCTCAGCTCCCGGCGAAGGCGAAGGACTATCTCCGCTTCCTTTCCGACCAAGTGGGAGTGGAGATTGCCTCGGTCTCGACCGGCCCGCAGCGTGACCAAATCATCTGGCTGAAAGAGCAGTGGTAAGTAGGCAGTAGGCGTTCGTCAAGGGTCAAGAGTCGAAAGTCGAAAGGCAAAAGGCAAAAGGCGAGCCCTCTCCTGGGTACTGAGAACTGACGACTGGCAACTGGCAATGAACCACGAACGAAACGCGCCATGCTTCTCACCTTCGAACAAGCTCTCGCAATCGTAAAAGAGAAACTGAGCGAGGCGTGCCCGAACCCTGCCGCTGAGATCCTGCCACTTAGCCAGGTTCAAGGCCGCGTCCTCGCCGAAGATATCGCAGCAGACCGCGACTATCCCCCTTTTGACCGCTCCACGCGTGACGGCTATGCCGTCCGCTCCGCTGACTTGCGTTTCGTGCCGGCCACGCTCGAGTGCCTGGGAGAAGTGCGTGCCGGTGAGCACTTCGGGAGCGCCGTCGGCGCGGGCCAGTGCGTGCAAATCATGACTGGCGCTCCGCTGCCGGCGGGGGCCGATGCGGTGGTGATGGTTGAGTACGTTCGCAGCGAAAGCTCGCGACCTGAAGTCACACGGGCCGTGGGCCCGTTTGAAAACGTCGTGCGCCAGGGAAGCGAGACCGCGATGGGAAGCGTCGTACTTCGTCGCGGACAGCGCTTGGGGGCAAGCGAGATAGGACTGCTGGCCTCGGTGGGCCGGGCCCAGGTCCGGGTCTTTCGTCAGCCGCGCGTGGCCATTCTTCCCACGGGCGATGAGATAGTTCCCTTCGATCAGCCTCCCGGACCGTTCCAGATTCGCAACAGCAACGCGGTCACGCTGGCGGCGCAGGTAGCGGCTGCGGGCGGCATTCCCCGGCAGTTCGGCATTGCCCGCGACGATAAAGAGGCTCTGCGACGCTTGATCCAGGAGGGTCTGGAATCGGATTTACTGCTGCTCAGCGGCGGGGTGTCGGTGGGCAAATACGATTTTGTGGGCCAGGTTCTGGGTGAGATGGGCGGAGAGTTCTTTGTGCAAGGCGTGGCGATGCGTCCAGGAAAGCCGCTCGTCTTCGGCTGCCTCCAGCAGAGGTTTTTCTTCGGCTTGCCGGGCAATCCAGTATCCACCTATGTGACCTTCGCCCTTTTCGTGCGCCCGGCGATTGGGATGCTGGGCGGCGCTGAATTCGAGCCCCCGGTTTTCCTGCGCGCGCGTCTCGGGAAACCGCACCGGCGGAAACTGGGTCTGACAATGTTCGTGCCCGCACGGGTGGAGACTCGGGACCGCGAGCCGGTCGTGAACGTGGTCGAGTGGCAAGGTTCAGGGGACCTGGTGGGAGTGGCGGCGGCGAATTGCTTTCTGGTGGTTCACCCCGACCAGATGGACCTTGCGGCGGGGGAGTGGGTGGACGTCCTGCCCAAGGGGCAGTGACGAGTGAGGTGCAGTCGACAGTCAACAGTCAACAGCAGGTGGGGGGATAGCGATGCTCGGCAGAACCCAGCTTTTGTTTTTGACTGTCAACTGTTGACTGTCGACTGTTGACTTGTCAATAATTGGCCACAGCTATGGCCAAGAAACTGAGTCATTACGACCGCGGCGGGCGCATCCGCATGGTGGATGTTTCTGCGAAGCCGGCGACTATGCGGCAGGCGGTGGCTAGCGTCCTGGTCAAGATGACTCGGCGCACGCTGCGCGCGCTGCGGCGAAATCCCAAGGGGGATCCGCTGGAAGTCGCGCGGGTGGCGGGCATCGCTGCCGCCAAGCGCACCGCGGAGCTGATCCCCCTCTGCCATCCCTTGCTCTTGACGCACATTGATGTGCGGGCGGATTTGTGCAAGAATGGTGTCTCGATAACCTCGACGATTCGCTCCACCGGGCCGACGGGGGTGGAGATGGAGGCGCTGACGGCGGCGGCCGTAGCTGCCTTGACCGTCTATGACATGTGCAAGGCCCTGGATCGAGGCATCGAGATTACTCGGCTTCGGCTTCTGGAGAAAAGCGGCGGCAAGAGTGGCACCTATCGCGCGCCGCGGTGTTCATCTGCTTGACCTGAGTCCTTGGGGAAAGGCTAGGAACCATGCAGGTGGGTCTGAAGATCCTCGTCGTTGACGATAATCCCACCATCCTCAAACTGGTTATGCGCAGCCTGGACAAGTGCGGTGAGTTGCTCACCGCCACCGACGGCGCAGATGCCCTGATGAAGGCTATCGAACTGAAGCCCGACCTGATCATCTCCGACTATTCCATGCCCGTGATGGACGGCCGGGCGCTCTTTGAAAAGCTCCGCGCCCGCAAAGAAACCCAGGGCATTCCCTTTGTCTTCCTGGCATCGCAGCAGGAGATTGACGAGCACCTGCGCATGGTAGTGGACGGGGTGGAAGAATACTTTGTGAAGCCTTTCTTCGTCCGTGACCTGGCCGAGCGGGCTCACCGCATCACCACGCGCCTGCATCAGGCGCGCATGGAGAAGCTGGGCGCGCGCGGCGGCATGGTGGCCGGTCGCCTGAGTGAAATGAGCTTGATCGATTGGATGCAGTCGCTCGAGCAGGGCCGGAAAACTTGCGCCTTGATAGTCCGCAACGGCACCGACGAGTGCTTTCTGTACTTTGATGAAGGCCAGGTGACACACGCCACGTATGGCGCTCTGACCGGTGACCAGGCGGTTTTCAAAGTCTTGACCTGGACGGACGGCGACTGGGAGCTGGACTTCTCCAAAACCACCACCGAGCACACCACCACGATGCCTACCCAGGGGCTGATGATGGAGGGCCTGCGGCTGCTCGACGAGGCCAGCCGTGATGCCGGATAGTGCGGGCTCCTTCTTTCGCCGGTCGCGGTGGCGGACACATCCCCTCGAACCTTCCTGCGATGGCTGAACCTCTGCGCGCCAGAATACTCGTGCTGAGCGATGCCGCAGCGAGCGGAGAGCGCCTCGATCGCTCTGGTCCTGCCCTGCGCGAGCTGCTCGAAGCCCGTGGCTGGGTGGTGGTGACCCGCGAAATCCTGCCGGACGAGCCTGACCAAATCCGGAGGCGGCTGGAAAGCTGGACAGAGGGTGACGACTGCGACGCCGTCTTCACCACGGGCGGCACGGGCCTGGGACCTCGCGACCTCACCCCGGAAGCCACGCGGGCCGTGATTGAGAAGGAAGTGCCGGGCCTCGCGGAGCTCATGCGCGCCGAAGGCGTGAAGGCCACGCGCCGCGCCGCGCTCGCGCGCGGGCTGGTGGGGGTGAGAAAGGGCAAGCTGATTGTCAACCTGCCGGGAAGTCCCCGGGGCGCCTGCGAATCGCTCGCGAGTATTCTGGACCTGCTGCCCCATGCCATCGCCATCCTCCGGGGCCGCACGGAACACGCCGAGTAGTGGGGGAAGGCAGTTCCGACCGCGCTCCTT
>JALHUF010000270.1 GCA_022866195.1 Terriglobia bacterium | reverse complement strand
CTGCTTGCGGTTGGCGCGCGAGGCGCTGGAGAAGGGCGGGGCCATGCCCTGCGCGCTCAATGCGGCGGACGAAGTGGCTGTGGAGGCTTTCCTGGACCGGCGGCTCCGTTTTGTGGAGATCCCCCGGGTTATTGAACGAGTTATGCAACAGACGCCCCAGGTCCATTTCGAAACTCTGGACGAAGTTCTGGAGTGCGACCGGGAAGCGCGGCGGCGCGCGGCAGAGGTAGTAGCTAGCGCGGCAAGGTGAGGAGAACGGTCTGATCATGTTTTCGAGTTTCATTACGGATGCCGTGGTCGTGGTGGCCGTGCTGGGTTTCATGATCCTGATCCACGAGCTGGGGCACTTCATGGCCGCGAAGTTCTTCGGCGTCCGCGTGCTGGTCTTCTCGCTGGGCTTTGGCAAAAGGCTTTTCGGATTCAAACGGGGAGACACCGACTACCGGGTGAGCGCGTTGCCTTTCGGCGGCTTCGTCAAGATGGCGGGGGACGATCCCGCCGAGGTGCGCGAAGGTGATCCGGGTGAGTTCCTGGCGCGGCCTCGCTGGCAGCGGTTTGTGGTGGTGGTGATGGGCCCGGCCATGAACGCCCTGCTGGCTGTGGGCTTGTTGACCGGGCTTTATCGGTATCACTTCCAGAAGCCTGCTTATCAGGAGCAGGCGGCGCGCGTGGGCGATGTGGAGCCCGACTCTCCGGCGGCCCGCATTGGGGTGTTGCCCGGCGACCTCATCGTCCGGCTGGATGGCGAGGCAAACCCGAAGTGGGAGGATGTCGAAGTCAAGATTCTCACCACTGTGGGCGAGGCCCTGCCGGTGGAACTCCTGCGGGACGGCCAAACCCTGAAGTTGAGCCTGACGCCGCAAGCCAGGGGGCCGAGCCGTGTCGGCGACGCTGGCTGGTTCCCGTACGTGCCGGGCACGATCGAGATGGTGGACCCGGGGCTGCCCGCCAGCCAGCTGGGTTTGAAGCTCGGCGACCAGATTGTGGGGGTCGAGGGCCGCAAGGTCTTCTTCTGGCCGCGCCTTACCTACTTGATCCAGTCGGCTAACGGCAGAGAGATGGAGCTGACCATTCGTCGTGAGGGGAAAGACTTCACGGTTCGCGTCAAGCCGGTCCTCAGCGAGGTGAGTGGTGAGAAGATGTGGCGCATCGGGGTGGGTTTCCGCAGCAACGTGGTGGTCCAGCAGCTTCCTTGGGGAAAAGCCATCACCGCCTCCCTGCGCGACAACCTGCGCAATTCTCTGGCGACTTTCGAAGTGCTGCGCAAAATCCTGACCCGGCGGATGTCCGCGCGGTCCCTGTCCGGACCCATCGGCATCGCGCAACTTTCCGGCGAGATGTATCGGGCGGGGATAACCGAACTCCTGATGTTCGTGTCGTTTATCAGTCTGCAGTTGAGCATTTTCAATCTGCTGCCTATCCCCATCCTGGACGGCGGTGTGATCTTCCTGCTTTTGATTGAGGGCCTGATGCGTCGCGATCTGAGCTTGGAGGTCAAGGAGCGGTTTGCGCAGGTGGGCATCGTGTTCCTGCTGCTGCTGGCCGTCTTCGTGATGTACAACGACATTCTGAAAACCTTCAGACCGTATTGAGCCAGGGCCAGACCGGATCGTTGATTCATTGGGCCATTGTTTCATTGCGCTCGCGTGTGTACGCGATTCCATGCGGTGATAAGCAAACCTTCCTTCAGGTCAGGCAGGGCATCGCTAACAACTGATACCCGACGACTGACAACTGACCACAGACTGCGCACGAAGCCATGAATTTCAGTGACCAAGAGCATTTCTCTCCCCGGCGCCCAACGCGGCCCGTCAAGGTGGGGCGGCTAACGATTGGCGGCGACGCCCCCATCTCCGTGCAGTCGATGACCAAGACGGACACGCGGGACGTGGAGAAGACCGTCGCCCAGATCCAGCAGCTCATAGCGGCGGGCTGCGAGATGGTGCGCTTGGCTGTGCCTGACCTCGCGGCCGCCCAGGCGCTGCCCGAGATTCGCCGGCGCTGCCCTGACTCCCTTCTGGTGGCCGACATCCACTTCCAGTACAAGTTCGCCCTGCTGGCGTTGGATGCGGGGTTCGATAAGCTGCGCATCAACCCGGGCAACATCGGGGACGAAGAAAAGGTGCGCTTGGTGGTGCGCCGGGCCCAGGAGCAACGTGTGCCCGTCCGCATCGGGGTCAACGCCGGCTCGCTCGAGCGGCGGCTGCTCGAGAAGTACGGCTACCCGACGCCCGAAGCCATGGTGGAAAGCGCGCTCTACCACATTCGCATCCTCGAGGACTTGGGCTTCACGGACACGATTGTCTCCCTCAAGTCGTCCAACGTAAAACTCACCGTGGCCGCCTATCGCCTGCTCGCCCGGCAGGTGGATTACCCGTTTCATCTCGGCATCACGGAAGCCGGCACGCAGTTCGCGGGCACGGTCAAGTCGTGCGCGGGGATGGGCATCCTG
>JALHUF010000269.1 GCA_022866195.1 Terriglobia bacterium | reverse complement strand
TGAATCAGTTCCACGACCGGTTCGACTCCTACCCCAAGATCCTGGTTCGCGTGTTGCGAACGGTCCTCCACACGCGAACCCCCACGAAGGTGCTCCTCGGCCTCATCACCAACCTTACCTGCCGCTACAATCACTTGTTGGATCGGAAGGTCGACGCGCTTCGCTGCGCCCCTCCGGACACCGCCTCTCCTAAGCACGGGCTCCGTCCGCAGGAGGATTAGGGCTTAGCCCCCAGATTCCGATTGAAGTTAGGTGGACATCCTGGGCGTCGTGGAGAATACAATCGTGTGTTTTCCCGGGCCAGGGCCGGGCTTGTCCGAAGGGATCTGGCCCTTGGCAATGGCCGTGTCGTGGGTCATGCGCAGGGCCCGCAGGCGCGTCCTACTTTGGCGCTGGAACCGGCGGCTGAATCTCGGGCGCCGCCAGCGCGGCGTTCCGAGCCTTCTCCAGCCGTCGGGCCGCGCGAGTCTCTGCCTTCAATCTCGCCTTTTCCAAGCGCTTTACTTCTCTCTGTCGTTTCTGAAACGTAGTTCTCTGCCGACCTGCCATGCAGGCTCCTTTCACGGTCCGGTGAGAGTCGGGATGAGGCTTGATGCTTCGTGCCGCGAACCCGCCTTACCAGCGGGGTTCACGCGGTGAGCGAGCCCCGCGGTAGTTGTTCCCGCTGCCCCGCCGCTTCCCGCCATAGCCACCGCCGCCGGGGCGAAATCCGCCGCTGCGCTCGGGTCTGGGGCGAGCTTCATTGATGGTAAGCGCGCGCCCGTTCAAGTCCTTACCGTTCAGGGCGGCAATAGCCTTTGCGGCGTCGTCGTCCTGAGCCATCTCGACGAAGGCGAACCCGCGTGACTTGCCGGTGTCGCGGTCGGTCATGATCCGGACTTGCTGCACCTCTCCGAACGGGCTGAAGAGATCGCGGAGCGCGTCTTCGGTCGCACCAAAGGGCAGGTTACCTACAAAAAGGTTCTTCATTCATTCTCCTCACAGGTTGAAGATGCCAGGCATCTGGGAATTGATGAGAGCGGGAGAGCTTTCCTGGCCCGCAAAGCAGTGCCGGTGTGGTCAATCTGTGGCGTGTAGGAGAAAAGCCCTGCAGCCTCGAATCAAGGAACGCCGGAACCGACGCCCAAAGGCGTACCGCTGTATTGTCTCACATATTGAACGGCGGCGCTGAAGAATTAATGCAGCAAGGATCCGTGCGTATGCCTACCCGTGCCAAAAACCCTGCTACGCAATACCCCCTGACTCGTTGATATCCCAGACCACATCGTACGTACACCCGTCTTGCCGAAACCACAGGGTTTCGGCGCAGGCGAGTTTTACAGTGGTGCTACCGCGAATTCAATATCAATCGAGATGGCGCGGACAGGGGATTTACTCTTCTAATTTAACTTGAAGACGGTTTCAGTTTGGCTTCCTTTTTGCCCGCATCTCGGTCTGGAGCTTCTTCACCCTATCCAAGATTTCCTGTTTATCGAGCAGCCCCTTCTCGCTTAGCAGCTCCACCAGCGCGTTTAATGTGAGCATGT
>JALHUF010000031.1 GCA_022866195.1 Terriglobia bacterium | reverse complement strand
TACCGTAAATGGAATTACGGACCTCGATCAGGCGAAAGCCTCGCCAGAGCATGGCGAGAGACGCGCTCTCCAGCCGGCGGCTACCCCAGGGGAAAATCAGAAGCACAAACAAGGCCAGCAGAGCCCCTAAGACGATGCGCCGGCGTGTTGCCGAGCGGATGGCCAGGCTTGCCGCAGCCAGGAGATTCAGCAGACCCAGAAAGCAAGCGATATCGAAAGCGGTGAAGTAGCGGATCAGAACCAGACTGGCCAGAATGCCGCCCAGGCCCGAGCCCGCAGCCTCCAGCAGGTAGACTACGCCGGTTGCGGCTGCCGTGGAGGTGCCTGCCTCTTCAGCGTACAGACGGCTGCCCGCCGCAAAGAGCCAGCCGGAGAGCACACAAAAGAAGCTGAGCGTCGCTAGGGAAGTAACGAACATGGGCGCCGGTCCCAGGATTTCGCCGGGGACAGACTGAAAGACTGCCTTGCTGGCGCGCACTGCCAAGATAGTCAGGGGAAATGCCAGCGCGATGAGCACCTGCAGGCCTGCCATGAGCTTGCGCGGCTCGAGCACTCGGCCGCCCAGGCGCCCCAAGAGGCTCGCGCCGACGGCCGTCCAGAGCAGCCAGTTGGCCAGCATCAACCCCAGGGAAATCTCGTTGCCGCAGAAGACCACGATGAGTTCCCGCATCAGGACGACCTGCGCGATCACGGCCGTAAAGCCGATAAGGACGAGCGCTGCCCGGAGCATCCTGGAAGCAGGCCTGCCGTCGGCCGTTACGAGTTGCGATTTCTTTTGCGCGTCCACAGAAACAGACTTAAACTCAATCTGGGGATGAAATCAAAGTTATTCTTCCAGCGGGAGACGGCCTCTTGAAGCCAGGAGAGAACAGTTCCGCGGAACGCCGCGATATACTCATCAAGCTCCTGCGCTTGGGAGGGCTCAGCGCGGCAAGTGCCGGACTGGGGGTCTGGCTCCAAGGCCGTAGCCACCGTCCGGAAGAACCGCTGGTCGCCAATCTGAAACGCAACTTCACCGTGCCCCCGGACCCGAACCTTCCCGAAATGGTGATAAGCCAGGGTGACGACCCGCGGCAGTTGGTGCGGAGGGCGATCGCTGAACTGGGAGGCATCAGGCGTTTCGTGGCGCGGGGCGACGTGGTCGTCGTCAAGCCCAACATCGCCTGGGATCGCACGCCAGAGCAAGCCGCCAATACCAACCCCGACGTGGTCGCCGAAGTGGTCCGCCTTTGCCGTGAGGCCGGCGCGGGCAAAGTAATCGTGACCGACGTGAGCTGCAATGAACCTCGGCGCTGCTTCCAGCGCAGCGGCATTGCCGAAGCCGCCCGCGCTGCCGGCGCCGAGATTATCCTACCCGAAGAACGAAAGTTCAAGGAAGTTGACCTGCGCGGAGACGTGTTGAGTTCGTGGCCGGTGTTCGAGCCCTTCCTCGCCGCCGACAAGATGATTAACCTGCCCATTGCCAAGCACCCCAGCCTGACGGGCGTGACGCTGGGCATGAAGAACTGGTACGGCATCCTGGGGGGACAGCGGCAGCGGCTGCACCAGCGCATTCACGAAAGCCTGGTGGACTTGGCCGATTTCATGCGCCCCACCCTGACCATCATGGACGCCTACCGGGTCTTGATCCGCAACGGCCCCACCGGCGGAAATCTGGGAGACGTGGCCCTCAAGAAGACGTTAATCGCCGGGACAGACCCTGTGGCGGTAGATGCATACACCGCCAAGGCCTACTGGGATCTGGACGTCAGCCGCTTGCGCTATCTGAAGCTCGCCCAGGAGCGCGGCCTGGGGACCTTCGGCTTTGAGAATCTCCGGACACGCATCGCCAGCGCGTAGCGCTGCGCTGATTCCTGGATCAACGGCTCCCCCCCCAAAAACTCTGCAAATCTAGGCAATTCGACGGCGGGCGATTCCCTGCCTCGCTTTCCGGGCAAATCAAAGATGCCAGGCTACTGTGGGGGAGGCACAGCGCGCACCGCGACCAAGGAGGTTTTCCCCGGCACGTGGTTCTCGACCGTGGTATCGAGCAGAGCCTGGAAGTAGGGAGGCGGAGTCTTGTGGTCAGGCGAAAGCTCAAGCAAGGCCCGGTGAAGCTCCGCGAGGTGTTCGGGACCGGTCACGTACTCGATGGCGGCCTGCGAGCCCTGCGTGTAGATGCCATAAATGAGAAGAATGCGCTGGTCCTTGTTCTCGTTCGGCAGCATCAGCACCAAGGCGTAATCGCGGGTCAGGCTGTTGGTGACCGGGTCGAACTGCGGTTTATAGATCGGTTGCTCTCCCGGTCGC
>JALHUF010000268.1 GCA_022866195.1 Terriglobia bacterium | reverse complement strand
CTCGCTCACCTGCGGGACCAGGTAAGCCGCCGCAAGCTCCATGAAGCCCGGGAGTTGCGCTCCGCCCTGGAGCAAGAGATCCTGGCCGTCCTCGAAAACCCCGGCGGGACGCGTGCTGCTCCCCTGCCCAAATACCCTCCCCCCGGCCAGCCCGAGGTCATCTTTGTGGTGGGGGTCAATGGGGTGTGCAAGACCACCAGCATCGCCAAGCTCGCCCATTACTTCCTCCAGCAGAACCGTCGGCCGCTCCTCTGCGCTGCCGATACTTTCCGCGCCGCCGCCAACGAGCAACTGGAAATCTGGGCGGGACGCCTCAATATCGAGATCATCAAGCAAAAGCCGGGCGCCGATCCCTCCGCGGTGGTCTTTGATGCTTTGGCCGCGGCCAAGAAGCGCCGCGACGATCCGGTGATTGTGGATACGGCGGGACGCCTGCACACCAAATACAACCTGATGGCGGAGCTCCAAAAGATGTGCCGCATCGCGGGGCGGGAGGTTCCCGATGCGCCCCACCAGGTTCTGCTGGTCATCGACGCCACTATCGGCCAAAACGGCTTGGCGCAGGCGCGCCAGTTCACCGAGCAGGTGGGAACCACCGGCATTATCCTCGCCAAGCTCGACGGTACCGCCAAGGGCGGCATCGTTGTCGCCATCACCCGGGAACTGGGCCTGCCCATTCAGTTCGTGGGCATCGGCGAGAACGTTGAAGACCTCCTGCCTTTCAACCCGCGCGAGTTTGTAGAGTCTCTATTTGAAACATAGATCCCAGGCAAAGGGAGGAGAGCGGAGTCCGCGTCATTTGCGAGGGGACGGGGCGGGCGGGAGTTTTTGCAGTTGCACGCGTAGGGAGGTTGTCTCACCGGGGCGAACGCCGGCGTTGATTCGCCGCCCCCGATATCCGGGTTTGCTGATGAGCACCGCGTAGCGGCCGGGGAGCAAACCGAACCGACACGTGCCGCCCAGACCCGTCGTCGAGCGGTAACCCGGGACAGCCACCAGGACTCCCGGCAGCGGCTTGCCATTCTCGTCGAGGACGATGACGTCCAGAATGCCTCTGCCTCGCGTCGGGGCACTGCTTTGCTGCGCGTCCGCACCCAGCGCTCCACTCAAACAAAACATTGCCAAGGGGACAAACATCAGGACGTGTCTTCTTAGCATCGCCGCACTCCGAAGCATCTCAGGCGCCACGCAGGAAAGGAGCAGGATATCAAAACCTTGACGTCTTTCCACACTTCCTTAAGGCCGCCATCTCGCTCGGCTTGAGCTCACGCCACTTCCCGACTTGCAGGTTCTCGAGGGTCAAGGGGCCGATGCGGATTCGAACCAGTTTCAGAACCTTGAACCCCACAGCCTCGATCATACGGCGGACTTCGCGGTTCTTGCCCTGGGTCAACACAACCTCAAGCCAACTGTATTTGCCGCGATCCTCGACCCGGCGCACGCTCTCGGGCTTGGCGAAGTCACCGCGCTTCATCTCCATCCCAGCGCGCAACCGCGCTATCGCCTCCTCACCCATCAGGCAGTTCAGCTTAACCAGATATGTTTTCGGCACTCGAGACTCGGGACTTGCCACAAAGTCCGCGAACTCGGTGTCGTTGGTCAGCAGGAGCAGCCCGGAACTGTCCTTATCCAGCCGGCCCACAGGAGCCACCCAGCGGCCCAATTCGTCGAGATAGTCGTACACGGTCTTGCGTCCCGTCGGGTCGCCATGGCTGGTGATCACACCTTTCGGCTTGTAGAAGAGCAGATAGATCCTGCGGGCGGGCTTCAAGCGTGACCCGTCCAGTTGAATGATGTCCTGCTGGGGCCGGACCCAACATTCCGGGTCGCGCACCACGCGACCGTTCACCTTAAGCCGCCCCGCGCGGATAGCCTCGCGCGCCCTGGTGCGCGAAGCCAGGCCGAAACGGGAAAGCGTGCGATCCAGCGTCATCGTTGGCTTCGACTTCATTTCGAACTGCCAGCCAATAGAGTTGAAAGTCAAAAGTTGAGAGTTGAAAGTAAGAGACCAGCGGGCTCCCGCCAGAGCTCTCAACTTTCAACCTTCAACTTTCAACCCTTAGCTTTCGACTGTGGACTGTCAACTGCTCTTAAGGAACGACACCTCATCCAGTTGAATGAAATCCTGGATGACCGGCTCCACGGCAGCATCCAGTTCGCTCACCGGCCCGAAGAAAGCCACGCGACCTTCGATGAGAAAGACCACCCGGTCGGCGAGTTTTCGTGCCAGCTTCATGTCGTGCGTCACCACAATCGACGTCAGACCAGTCTCGCGCTTAAGCTTCAGGATCAGGTCACTGATGGTGAGAGCCATCAACGGATCGACCATTGTGGTGGGCTCATCGTAGAGGATGGCTTCCGGCGCGGCTGCCAGGGCGCGGGCAATCGCCACGGCCCGCTTCATGCCCGTGCTCAGGTCGGAAGGCATCCGCTCCCGCGCTTCGCTCAATTCGACGCGCGCCAGGAGCTCATCGACGCAAGCCTGAATCTGCTCCTCACTCAAGGCGAGCCCGCGCTCGGCCCGCTCCCGCAATGGGTAGGCCACGTTCTCACCCACGGTGAGCGAGTCAAACAGTGCCCCCGATTGAAATACCATGGTCACGCGGCGGCCGATGTCCATCAACTCCGCCTCGCTCATCTGCGAGACCTCGCGGCCGGCGACAAACACCCGACCCTCGTCGGGCTGGAGAAACCCGAGGATATGCTTGAGCGTCACGCTCTTGCCTACCCCGCTGCGGCCCAGCACCACTACCATCTCGCCCCGGCGGACTTCAAAACTGACGTCCACCAACACGGGCGCGTCCTCGAACGACTTATACACGTGGACGAATTCGATGTAGGGGCGGGCCTCCAAGCCGGGCTGTGGATGGTCACTCACGTCTACGGTGTCCAACGTCAGCAGGGTGAATTATGAATTGTGAATTCTGAATTGTGAATTACGAAATCGAGGGGTAGCGCCTGCTGCGCGTGCACAGGCTCACTCACAATTCACCATTCACTATTCATAATTCCGAATACAATTCGTTCCGCCGCTGCGTGCTCGTCGCGCCTGTTCATGTTAGCAGAAATCCGGGCTGCAGACCCGGCCCGGGTGACTCCCAGCCAGGAAGTCAGCCGGCAGCGGACGCGGCGGAAGAAACCGCTCGTCCTGTGCCTTCCAGCCGCAAGGCTGACCCGGATTGCCCCTAACGCTCGCCGCCGGAACACTGCGCACAGCGGCTGGACCCTGCGTTCGATTGGCGCATGCGCTCGGTGGTGCTACCAGCGAGGACGAAAGCCGACACTTGGACGAAGCGGCGACGCGTCGGGGTTGAGATTGAAAATTGAAAATTAGTGATTGCCAATAAAGTCGCCAACGTAGCGCGATGCGGTTTTCAATCGTCAATCATCAATCTTCAATCGACAATTTCCCTACTTCTCTTCCCGCCGCACCAATCCCGTCAGCAGGTGCTTTGAGTCAGAGCTGAACGCAGGCTGGTAGACAAAAAGCTTGCCCTCTTGTTGCAGCGTGAACGTGTAGTCATCGGCTGCGCTCTCAGTCGAGTCTGCTGCTTCAAAGATGTTGTCCACCAGGAATTCCGGCCATGTAGCTTCAACCTGTTTGCGGAAAAGTTCCAGACTGGGTTCCCGGGTGTTCAGGAATTCCCGCGGCTCAACCAGCGCATAGGCGCTGCGGAAATCGTGCAGATGGAGCGCCGAGATGAAGCGGTAAAGCGTGAAGTCCCCATTGACGGAAAACTCGGTCTTGCCCGGGACATAGGCCTTGCCGTCCCAGGTATAGATAGCCCGCGCCTCAAACCCGCGCTTGCCCGTCTTCGAGAACACCAGCAAGCCGGGGTCAGCACGACCAGAAACCAGCATCTCGCAGACCCCGTCTCCGTTCAGATCGCGAAACTCTACCTGGCCACGCGGAAAGGCCTGGTAGCGGCTCTCGTCAGCGCGTGAGTCCCAAAGCATGAAAGCCCTGCGGTCTTTGAACTCGAAGATGACCGGGTAGGGCGCAGTGCTGCCGCTGACCTGGACCAGCGCGATCAGTTCCTGGGATTTTCGCCCGAGCAGCGGCTCTACCTGCAATGTGAAAGGATCCGCCAGGTCCATCAGGAAGGTTGCGCGCCAATGGGCCCCATCCCAGGCGAGCAGGAACAAGGTCCACCGAGAGAGCGGGCGAGCCGCCTGCTCGTTCTCCGGAGTCGGTTGCACGCCGGACATCCAGCGCAGCGCCATTTCAGGAACCCCGTCGCCGTCGAGATCGCCGAGTTGTTCAAGGCTGCTCCATTGCACGGCTTCGTCGCCCTTCACGTCCAAGTCGATCCCTAGCGCTGCGGCCACCGCCCGTGGCTGTGGCGAGTTGACACGTTCCACG
>JALHUF010000267.1 GCA_022866195.1 Terriglobia bacterium | reverse complement strand
GCCGTCGCAGCAACCGTGGCTATTCTGGGCCACTGCTTTCCCATCTGGCTGCGCTTCCGCGGGGGGAAAGGCGTGGCCACAGGCGTGGGTGTATTCGTGGCACTCGCTCCCCTTCAGCTTGTCCTCGTCCTCATTGTCTTCGCAGTAGTAGTCGCCATTTGGCGATATGTCTCCTTGGGTTCGACCATCGCCGCGGCGGCGTTCCCGATTCTTGTCTATTTCCTAAAGCAGCCACCGCCGCCTCTGCCCATTGTGGTGGGAGCTACGGTCGGGGCCGCGATTATTATTGCCCAGCACCACTCGAACCTGCGTCGGTTGCTGAAGGGCACGGAGAACCGGCTGGGGAAGAAGAAAGTGGAAGACAGAAGTCAGTAGCCAGTAGCCAGTAGTCAGTTGTCAGTTGCTTGTAGTCATTTGCCGGATGTGGGCTGCAACGGACAACGAACAACGGGCTACTGACAGCTTTTGCCTATGAGACAAATCGCTATCATTGGCGCCGGAAGCTGGGGCACGGCACTTTCGCTCACCCTAGCCAACCTTGGCCACACCGTAAGCGTCTGGGCTTACGAGAAAGAGGTTGCGGAAAGTATGCGCACGCGCCATGAAAACGAACTGTTCATGCCCGGCGTGCGCTTGCCGGAAACCGTCTTTCCGACCAACGACCTGAACGCGGCCCTGCACGGCGCAGAAATTGTCGTGACCGTGATGCCCTCGCACGTTTGCCGCAGCCTTTATGAGCAGATGCTCCCTTTCCTTCGCCCGGAAATGACTTTCGTGAGCGCCACGAAGGGGCTCGACACGGAACGCTTGATGCGCATGAGCGAGGTCCTCCGGAGCGTAGCAGGGCAGAGATTTTCGCCGCGGCTCTCGGTGCTCTCCTGAACTAGCTTTGCCCGCGAGGTGGCGCGCGGCGACCCCACGGCTCTAGTGGCAGCCTCTGAAGACCGCAATGTGGCGCAATTGATCCAAAGGGAGTTTTCCTCGAGGACGCTACGCCTCTACACGTCGAGCGACGTAGTGGGTGTGGAGCTCGGCGGCGCCGTGAAGAACGTCATTGCCATCGCCGCCGGGGTGGTGGAGGGTCTGGGCCTCGGACACAATCCCACCGCCGCGCTCATCACGCGCGGCCTGGCCGAGATGACGCGTCTGGCCTGCGCCTGCGGCGCCCGGCGCGAGACGCTGGCCGGTCTGGCCGGCATGGGCGACCTCGTCCTGACCTGCACCGGAGATCTCAGTCGCAATCGCAGCGTCGGGGTCGAACTGGGCAAAGGACGAAAGCTCGCGGAGATCATTAGCCCCATGCGCATGGTGGCAGAGGGCGTCAAGACCACAAAGGCCACGGTCGCGCTCGCCGCCCGGCACGGCGTCGAAATGCCCATCACTCAACAAGTCCACCGCATCCTGGAAGGTCAGACCTCCCCCCGCGAGGCCATCCGCGAGTTGATGGAACGCACCCTGAAGGAAGAATAGGGGTGCTCCTCACGTTCACTCCCATGTGGACAGGCGGGGCGCCTAGCGCAAGTGTTGCTGGCCTATCCGTGGGGAACGGCGGCGGGCCCTGCCTTCCGCTCGATTCACTTTCCTGACAACAGACAGTCAGGAGAATCCCGCGCCGGGAGGAATCATGCCGACAGGGCTTTTGACCTTCATCAAAAAGCCTCCACGGGCGGCGTACCTGAGTATTGCTTTTGTGCCTTGCCGTGTCTTAACATGTAACAGCGAAAGGGCAGCATGAAACGAAGCCAAATCCGGCGCGTGAGGATCCTGTACCTGCTGCTGGTGATTCTGATTGGCATAAGTGTCCTTCCCCTCTGGTTTTACGGCTCCCGGATGGTGTCCAGGAACCGGGATACTCTGGAGACGCAGGAAAAGATCCTGCAATCCAGTATCTCTCAGTCTCTCGCCCGGGAGATCTCGCTCTACACCGAAAATTTCCAGCAGCGGCTCAAAGAGTTCTTTGACGAGGTGATGCCGCTAACTTCCCACGTCGCCGGCTCACAATACGGCTCCGATCCCCGGTTGCGGGACACTCTTCAGCAGTTCGTCAGTGACTGGCCCACGGTCCTTTACGCCACGGTGCTGAACGTGGAAGCCCGAGGGGTTCAGGCCGGCGGGTACAACGCCGGGGATGACGCTTTCCTGCGCAAGGCCTTGGAGAGCGCGTTCATGGCTGTGCGCCAGGGCGCCCTCTACCAGAGCGATCCCATTACCATTGTTCGGAACGGCAAGAGCGAGCCGGTCATGATCTGGGCACGGTCCATCATGGTTAAGGGCCAATTTCTGGGCATGGTGGCGGCGGTGGTGACGCTCGCGCCGCTGCTGCAACGGCTGGAGGAGACAAAACTAACGGGCCTGGAAGCTTACATCGTGGACAACTCCGGGCGCTTGGTCGCCTCCAACATCCCGGCCAAGAACGTGGCGGGCAAGGACATGGTGAGTGTCCCCATCGTGCAGAAGTTCCTCGCTTGGCGTGGCCGGGCGCGCGCCTCGGAAACTACCACGTTCGACTTAACCGAGGGCGGGGAGACCATCCCCATGCTCGGCACTTATTCTCCCATTCAGAAGATTAACTGGGGCGTCATCGTGCAAAGAAAAGAGCGCGACGCCTTCGTTGCCGTGGACGAAATGCGCCGCGACACCATACTCTGGGGTCTGGTAGTCATCATCCTCAGCCTGGGGATCGCTATTGTTTCGGCCAAATTCATTACCCGCCCCCTCGACAGCCTGACGCAGACGGCGCGCTCCATCACCCAGCGGGACTTCACCCAGCGGGCCGACGTGCGCAGCCGCACCGAAATCGGCGAGCTGGCCGAAACCTTCAACCTGATGGCTGAGGACATCCAGCACTACATCGGCGAGTTGAAGGAAGCCTCGGAAGAGAACCGCCAGCTCTTCATGGACTCCATCGAGATGATCGCGGCGGCGGTGGACGCGAAAGATCCTTACACCAAGGGTCATTCGGGCCGCGTTTCCCAGTACTCGGTGATTCTGGCGCGCGAACTGGGTCTGCCGGATGAAGAGATTGACAAAGTCCGCATTTCCGCCACCCTGCACGACGTGGGGAAGATCGGCATCGAGGACCGCGTGCTGAAAAAGCCCGGGGTACTGACCAACGAGGAGTTCGAAATCATGAAACGCCACACGATCATGGGATTTGAGATCGTGCGGCAGGTCAAGCGCCTCACGGAAATGTTGCCAGGAATTCGCTGGCACCACGAGTCCTTGAACGGCAAGGGTTATCCCGACCTGCTCACGGGCGACGAGCTGCCGCTCATGGTGCGGATCATTGCGGTGGCTGATACCTTCGACGCCATCACCACCGACCGTCCCTACCAAGCCGGCCGCGAATTCCACCAGGCACTGGACATCCTCCGGAAGCACGCCGGCAGCAAGTACGACCCTATCGTCGTGGACGCCATGGACGCGGCGTACAGCAAGGGTGAGCTGCGCAAGTTTGAGACGCGCCGCAAGACCCTGGAGACTGTTCCTCAAGCCAGAACCTAATCTAACTCGCCTTCTTCTGCCTGGCCCTGCTCGTTCCCACCCTGTGATTCTCTTCCCGCCCCGGCGCGGTTCAGGATAGAATCGAAACCTGACGAGGCATCACTGTTGGGCGCGGACGAAAAAAAGAAAAGCGGGTTCTTTGATCGCCTGAAGCAGGCCGT
>JALHUF010000266.1 GCA_022866195.1 Terriglobia bacterium | reverse complement strand
GTGGAGGCGCGGGTCAAAAGTCCTCCCCACGGTCTCCAGCGGCACGAGCCCCGCTCGCATCAGCACTTCCAACAGGTCGCGGTAGATCAGCTCCATGCCCCGGTAAAACTGCTCGGGAATATCCGCGGCGCGATGCTTGAGCGCCCGCTCAAAACCATCCAGCGTAAGTAGTAGGGCCCGAATCAAGTCGGCCGTCGCGTGCTGGAGATAGTCGTCCTTTTCCCGCTGCATGCGTTTACGGAAGTTCTCCAGCTCAGCTTGCTTCCGCAGCAGCCGCTCGTGGAGCGCGTCCTTGTCAGCCTGGAGTCTCTGAAAGGCTGTGGCCAAGTCAGTGGGGAACTCCGGCTCCCCACCTTCGGGCTCGAGGCCGGGAGGGGCCGCTGGCTGGGGCTTTTCATTCTCGGCCTCCCGAGCCGTTCCCTGCGCCGACGGCACAATCGATTCCTTCTCGTTTTCCATACCCCTGCAATTGTACAACATTCCGCTAGCGGGGACGCTGCCTTGGGATGCGCGCCTCGGACTCAACTTCGAAGGCTGCGGAGAGGAGGGGCCTTTCAGACGGCGCTTAAGAGCCTGCTGCAAAGGTGGGCTACGTAATCCACCGTTGTAATAGCGCGGTCGTACTCCATGCGTGTCGGTCCCACGACGCCCAAGGCCCCTACCACGCGATTACGGTAGCGGTACGGCGCCACGACCATCGCGCAGTGTCGCATCTCTCTTACCGGGTTCTCCCGGCCGATGAGGGTCCGCACCTGCGAGCGGGAGGTCTCCTTGATCTCGTCCCGCATCTTAAAGCTAAGTTACGCCGTTTCAAGGAATTAGCGCCACAGCTTGGCATTATTCTACCCGCCCGAAATCGGTGTGTCAAGGATTGCTCGCGGCGCGGTTCGCTTCAGCCCCTCGAGTTTACCACAAGAACATAACCATGCGGCGATATATTGACTTTGTGCACGTTTGAAGAATCATTTTGACAAGAATGCCGGATTATGATACAAGTGTCCGCGTAAATTGCAGGACCATTTCAGGAGGTTACATAATATGCGGAAAGTCGGATTGCTTTTGCTCCTTGCGGCGCTGCTTGCCGTACCCGCAATGGGCCAGGACGAGTACCCCAAGGCGGAAGTTTTCGGGGGCTTTTCCTATGTGAGGTCGGGCGGAGTGAACTATCCCGGCTGGGCAGCCAGCGTCGCCGCGAACTTTCACAAGAACGTGGGCGTGGTTGGCGATTTCGCAGGATTTTACAAGAGCGTTGACGTCGGCCTGCCCGAGAAAGTCAAAGCTTCCGCGTATGAGTTCATGTTTGGCCCGCGTCTCAGTGTCCGGGGGGAGAAGGCCACGGGGTTCGTGCATGTCCTGTTTGGTGGAATAAATGGTCGCGCAGGCTACCAGGGCGTCTCTGCCTCGTTGACCTACTTCGGCATGGCGTTCGGGGGCGGCGTGGACGTGAACGTGTCGAAACATGTGGCAATTCGCGTCGCGCAACTGGATGTGGTCACGGGGCGCATTGAGGGAACGTGGGCACGTGACTTCCGTTACGAAGGCGGCGTTGTATTTAAGTTTGGCGGCAAGTAGGGGATAGCGATATCCAACAATAGACCAGGTAGTGGGTTTGCACTCGGCTTTGCAGTATGACGCTGCCGGGTGCGTTGAAGACGCCAAGCATACACGCCCGCGTCGCGGCGAGCCGGAGGGCCCGTGGGGAAGCTCATTCCGGCGTGGCTAGAGAGTGCGTCCCTCCAGGCGCCGGCTGGGCACTGTTTGGCCGGCCCGCAATCGCTATTTGGGTGCGCGCCCTTTGCGACGCGAACGTTGAGAAGTGTGCACCATCGAGCGGCCTCTGATAATGAGCCCGTAGGGCCGGAAGCGAGCCTCAAGACAACAACAGCTCATCATTCCCCAACCTGCCTCTGACCTCCTTACTGGCTAGCTTGAAGCCTCCGAAACCCTCTGTTATAGTTTCGCGGTTCTCAGATTGTGAAAGAAATGGGTGGGAGCGCGCGCCACGCTCCCGCCAATGTCACCCTTTCAGGAGGAATCGCTAATGGCCCCACCGAAGGTCTATAGGAACCTCATCAACGGAGAATGGGTCGAATCGGTCAGCGGACGAACATTTGAAAATCTCAACCCCGCCGATCGCAATGAACTCATCGGAATCTTCCAGAAGTCGAACGCGCAGGACATTGATAATGCCATCGCGGCGGCGAAGGAAGCCTTCAAATCCTGGCGTTTGATGCCGCCGCCCAAGCGCGGCGAAATCCTCTTTCGTGCCGCGCGGCTGCTGGTGGAGCGCAAGGAAGAGTTCGCGCAGCAGATGACGCGCGAGATGGGCAAGATCCTGCTTGAGACGCGCGGCGATGTGCAGGAAGCCATCGACATGACGTTCTACATGGCGGGTGAAGGCCGCCGCCTGTTCGGCCAGACCACGACCTCCGAGCTGCCCAACAAGTTCTGCATGACGGTGCGCTCTCCCCTCGGCGTCTGCTCGCTGATTACGCC
>JALHUF010000265.1 GCA_022866195.1 Terriglobia bacterium | reverse complement strand
GAACCGCCGTAAGCAGTGCCTACAGGAGGCCCGCATCCTGATCCTGGGCGTGGCCTACAAGAAGGATATCGACGATTTGCGGGAGTCGCCCTCGCTGCGGATTATGGAACTGCTGCGCCTGCGGGGAGCGCGGATCGACTACCACGATCCCTACTTCCCTCGCCTGCCTAAGACCCGCCGGCACGACTTTCGGCTGGCCGCTGTGGAACTCACCGCTGAGACCCTGGCGCAATTCGATGCCGTGGTTATCGCCACCGACCACTCCAGCTACGACTACGCCTTCATCGTTCGCCACGCGCGGTTGGTGATCGATACCCGGAACGCTACCCGCGCGGTCACCGAATTTCGCGAGAAGATTGTGCACTGCTAGTTGGGATGGTCCTCCCGAACCAGCGCGATACCGGTTCTCTCCTTAACAATTCCTGAGTGGCAGTGACCAGCCGCTCTCCGGGCGGCAGTATCCTGCCGGAACCTGAGCTTGGCAGTTTTCGTCCGCGGGGGCTTGTCGGAGGAGCCGCACAGGCAGCTAGAGATCCTATCGGGTGCCGCCGGCTTAAGTGTGCCTGGACAGCTCAGGCGCCCCAGCCGTCGGCCACCTCGCGAGTCCGCGGGTCGGTGGGCGCGTTATCCACTACAAGCACATCGAATCGAGGGTAGAGGAGACGCGACACTCCCTTGAGACATTCATTCAGTTCCCCAGGGCGGTTTCGCGTACAAATCACTACCGAACAGGAAGGCGTGAACATGCCGGCATTGTTTGAGGACAAGGAAACTCCTCACCGCATCGGGGGGAAACCATCCCCGTCGTCACGATCGCAACAGGAATTCCGCCCTGGTTGCAAAAGGTAATGCACAACGCTGCTTCACCCCGGATCCACGTTCCCGAACCGAGCACTCATCCACAGTGCTCCAGGCTTCCGCCAAAAAGAGTAGAACACCGGCCGTTCATGGTAATTCCACGTAGGAGAAGGCGAGTTTCTCCATCTCCAGTAGCCACATCCGTGCGTCGGCTCGCCGGGTCCACCAGTGGTCCACCCGGAAGGACTCATCCGCAGACGGATGGATCAACACCCGGATTCCCGCGTCCTTGAATAGACGGTCAAAGATTCTCTTGGCCCGGCGCGTGTGGAAGTTGGACGTCACGACGATGATCGCGCGGAAATTCCGCTTCTGGCATTCGGCAAGGAGAAGGCGACTCTCGGACAGCGTCGAGTCAAGCAACAGTCCCCGCCCGGCTGGGGACCGAGTAGAAACAGCGACTATCTGAGTCGGTGAAATCCCAAGCACCGCGGCCTGCTGGCGCGCGAGCTCGCCGGAAGTGACGCCCCAAGCGATAGGCGCATCGCTGACCATCAACACCTCGGACCAGCCCTCGCGCACCACGGAGACCGCTTCTGCAACGCGACTGCCGACCGCATCATCCCCGGCAAGGACTATGATCGCATCGGCCTTCTCCAAAGGATCAGCGCTAATCAAGAACTCACCCAGGAAAGGGAGATAGAGCGGACGGGCCACATAGAGGGCGAGCCAGCAGACGAAGAGGAGGAGGAAAACGAGTAACGCTCTTTTCTTGGTCAGTTTCATGTCCCGCGGAGCCAAACAGCAGCATCCTAAGACCATCGTGAGCGTACCAAAGGTTACCACCTGGAGCAACAATCGGCTGCCCGCCCACGGATCACACGCGCGCCGGCTGCTTGCCGCAACACTTGCCGAATCCCAAGGCCCAGCATAGGATAGCAGGGCTCAGAAAGTTCAAACGGAGGACGTACCATTCGCTCCATTCCCATAGCCCAGGTACGGCTTGACCGGCGCGAATTGCGGGCGGTCCAGCAGGTTTTGAAAAGCGGGCAGTTGCGCGCCGGCCGGATCGTGGACCAGTTCGAAGCCAGCTTCGCACGCGCCGTCGGAGCTCGCCATGCCGTGGCGGTGAATTCCGGTACAACTGCTCTATTCCTGGCTTACCGGGCGTTGCTGAAACCCGGTGACGAGGTCATCGTGCCGGACTTCACTTTCGTGGCGACGGCTTCCATGGTTGTGGCTGTTGGAGCGAAGCCCGTCTTTGCGGACGTTGACCCTGCAACATTCCTGCTAGACCCTGCCGACGTCGAGCGTCACCTCACGCTCCGCACGCGCGCCCTCGCACCTGTGCACCTTTACGGTTGTCCGGCGGACATTGCAGGCCTGATGCGCGTCGCCCGGCGCTATCGCCTCCGGGTGATCTGGGACGCCGCCCAGGCGCATGGCGCTAAGTTCCACGGGCACGACGTAGGCTGGTTCCCCGACGTCGTCTGCTATTCCTTTTACCCTTCCAAGAATGTGACCACCGGCGAAGGCGGCATGTTGACCACATCGGACCCCTCGCTGGCCGCTGAGTTCCGGCTGGCGCGCTCCCACGGCGAGGAAAGCCGCTACCGCCATGTCCGCCTGGGCTTCAATTTCCGCCTCACCGATGTCGCCGCCGCGCTGGGGCGAGAGCAAATGCGGAAACTTCCCTCCGCCGTCCGCAAGCGACAGCGCCATGCCGCGATTCTCACCTCCGGCCTTGCCAATATCCCGGGCCTGGAGACTCCTCGCATCACTGCGGGCGCTGAACACGCCTTCAACGTTTTCACGATTCGCCTGAATCCCAAGATTCTGGGGATGTCGCGGGCGGAATTCCAAAAGACCCTGGCCCAGCGAGGCATCGAGACGGCTGTCCATTACCCACTGCCCCTTCATCGCCAACCTATATTTCGCGGCTGGGGCAGCGACCGGGACTTTCCCACCAGCACCCGGCTGGCCCAAACCGTCCTCTCCCTCCCCGTCCATCCCGGCTTGAGCGAGCGGGATCTCCGTTACATCATCCGGACTGTGCGCGCGGTGACAGAGGCACCTGAGGACTAACGACGGCGCTTCCCCTTCTGCGAGGGCAGACGGGTATTCCGACCAGGCACGCCAGGAGGAACCTTGCCGCGGGTCTCATCGGCACGCCGACAAACTTCGTCATTGTAGCGGTCGATGGCCTCAAGCAGCGGCGCGCCGCCGAATGGTTTGGCGGCTTGGATGATAGCCGCGATGTCTTTGGGCAGGCAGCGTCCACGATAGCCGCGTTCCTCAGTGACAATGGTGTGAGAGCGCCCAATGCGTTCATCCGCCAACCAGAGCTCGCGGAGCTCGTTGTAGTTCACACCGTAGGCCTGCGCCAGATCGTAGAACTGGTTGACAAAGGCCACCTTGGTGGCCAGGAAGGTGTTTTCCATATACTTGCAGAGCTCGGCGGTCTTCGCGTCCGTGATGTAGTAGCGGACCAGCGGCCCCAGACGTTGCTGGTAAGCGCGCACCACCAGGTCGCAGACCGACTTCTCCCCGCCCACGATCACAAATCCGTGACTCTCAACACCTTTCCACGGATGCCACTGGGTCTCTCCCACGTATTCCGGACTGAAGCAGATTCTCCTGCCCGTGGCTGCGATAAGGCGGCCGACGGTACCGGGCGGGACCGTAGATTTCAGGCACAGGGGCGGCGTCGCCCAGGCCACAACTTCCTCAACCGCTGTCATGTCACAGCGGCCGTCCTGGGCTTCCGGCGTTGGTACCGCCACAAACACCAGGTCGGAGCTTTGGATTGCGGCTTTGCTCTGCGCGTCGTTCATCCCCGCGAGGAACTTGTCGTAGATGTGCACGCACGGGTTGCCCGCTTCGTATCCAAACAGCTTGGCCAAGGCTCGACCCACCACTCCATAGCCGATGATGCCGATATTCATGTCCAGACCCTTTCTTTTGTATCCGGTCAGAGGCGTTGCCCAGGCGTCCCACCGCCCCAAGCACTCGAAGGCTAGTTACACTAAGCCACGCCTTTTCGATTTGTCAATCTCCCCCTCGCTCGATTCGAGTCCCGCGACGGAGCTTCCCACCTGCGCCTGGACCCTGCTGCGGCTCAAAGAACCGGGAGCGTACCCCCACCCCCGCTAGTGGACCCCAGAGAAATAGCGGCTGAATTCCTGTCCCCTTTTTACCCTCGCCGAAGGCGAGTTCAAACATCCTGGAATTCTGACGGCCTACCTCGGGACCAGATTGGTTTCGGGTACATAATTTCGCTGGAAAGGAGGTAACAACCATGTTAGCATACACATGCACTGGGGGACCACCGCCGCCCTGGCCGCCGGATAGGTAAGGTTGTGCTGGCATCCGCAGACGGGGCAGGAGAGCTGCCCCGTCTGCGATGGCGGGCTGGCAAGGAATAAATGCTCTCGACAGCGCTGACGATTTCGTTCTTTGTTTTGGGGCCGATCCTCATCATAAGGGCAGCGCAGGGAAAGTACCTGTTCAGATTTCCTATCTTTTACTCCTATATCGTTTACATGGTCGTGAGCGGAGCCATCGTCACGGGGCTGTACATCTCGGGATCCGCGCATTACCCTGTGGCTTGGTGGTTCCGTTACTTGCTGAGTTTGCTTGTTGAATTCGCCGTAGTGGTGGAGATTTCCGATCACCTCTTCAGCCCCTACCCTGCCATTCGCCAACTGGGCCGTCTCCTGGTTGCAGGCATCTGCGTCACGTTTTTCTTTCTCTATGTCCTTCCGTCACTCCTGGAGGTCAGACCCGCGAGCGTCACCATCCTCGATCTGGCAAAGCGGACATCGGTGACGAAGGCTGCGGCCATCATCATCCTTATCGCCGCAGCTCGGTACTACCATTTGCGCCTTGGGAAGAACGTCGCTGGCATGCTGGTAGGGTTCTCCTTCTACCTGGCCGTCAACGTAGCGAATTTTGCCCTGGCGGAAACGTATGGGCGGCAGCTTTACGCCCAGACGCTCGGGACTCTGCTACAATTGAGTTATGCGCTCTGTCTGCTTGTGTGGACGGTGTCGTTGTGGCGTTACGAGCCCGTCCTGCAAACGGACCGGGAGCTTCCAGAAACCGCTGAGAAGGTGTCGGAGCCCTTGGCGGTACAGCTTGGGCGATTCGACACTGCGTTGACCAGGTTGTTTCGCAAATGACTACTGCTCTCCTTTACGCGCTCGTCGCCATCGGGATCATCGTCATCGTAGGTCTCTTGCTGCGCCCCAGCCGCGAGGGGGCGGCTGCCGACGCCGAAATCAGTGGGGAGCACGCGCGGGGGCTCTGGGAGGGGTCGGGACTCAGCCTGGCCGAGCGCATTCTTGATCCCGCCGATTACCTCTGGTTGCGCGACGAGTTAGGCTTCCCCCAACTTGCCAGGGTGCTCGCCCGCTACCGCCGGCAGATGGCGCTGAAGTGGCTAAAGGCGGTGCGCAGATCGTTCGACGAACTAGTCCGAACGCCCGAGCCCGGCCCTGCCGGCGGCCCCCCGAGCGACACCGCGGAGAGCTGGCAACTCTTACGGCTGACTCTGCGCTTCCACCTGGTACTGGGCTATGCCTTCCTGGTCGTCTGGTTCTGCGGTCCTTACCATCGCTTGATCCTGCCCCTTGGCTGGGTGCAGTCACTCCCGACGTTCGGCCCCCAGAGAAACGGTTACGGCACGGCTGACGTCACTCGCTTCTCCTAGCCGACAATCTCCGTTACCCCTCCGCGTATAATGGCTGCCTGGGGAGGCTGTTTGAGTCGCCTGGTTTATACGTCTGATCTGCACGGCAGCCTGGAACTGTATCGCGCGGCGGGTGAGGCTGCCCTGCGCGCACAGGCCGACGCCATCGTGTTCGGTGGAGACTTGTGTCCCGGCACACCCAGCGCTTCTGCCACCCATCTCCCGGCGGCGCAGCCCGAATTCTTGCGCCGCGAAGTCGGACCGCTGGTCGAGCAGTGGAAGCAAGCGCACCCGACCCTGCGTGTCTTCGCCATCCCCGGCAACGACGACTGCCAAACCATCCTGCCGGCCTTGGACGATCTGGAGAGAAAGGGCCTGGTCGAAAACCTCCACCAGAGAGCAGCAGGGTTAGGCCCCTACACTCTGCTAGGGCTCGCCTTCGTTCCACCCACGCCGTTCTCCATCAAAGACTTCGAAAGGCGCGATTCAGCCCAAGCCCCAAGAGTTCAACCGCAGATTGCCCGTTGTGTTTTGGGCACGGCTCGCGGGTTTGAGATCATCAAGGATTTCGACGTCTACCTGAACTCTCATGCAACCATCGCGGAGGAACTCAGCCGGCTCCCAGCCAGCGAACCTGAGCGGACGATTGCCGTGATCCATTGCCCGCCCTTCGAGACCCGCTGCGACGTGCTCTTTGACGGGCAACATATCGGCAGCATCGCGCTGCGCCACTGGATTGAGCGGCGCCAGCCCCTACTGACGCTGCACGGCCACATCCATGAGAGTCCCCGTGTCTCGGGAGCATTCTTCGACCGCCTCGGCAAGACTACAGTCGTCAATCCCGGCTGTGACTATCAGCGCCCCCACTTGGTCTTCATCGATTTGGCAGATCTGGCAGAGCTTGAGCACTCCGTCTATGGGAGGCAGCGAATCTGAGGGACTTTGGTTGGCACAAGGAGCCTGGGGTAGAAGACCTGGGCCCGAGTCTAACTAGCTTTATTTTCAATTACATTCCGGCTTTTGGAGGGTAACTGGCTTTGTTTTCAACAGGATTCCGGCTTCGTTTCGAGATTTTTCCTTTGCTGGACCATCTCGGAGATTTCTGCCGGGCTGGCCCCGGCCGTGCGGATTGCATTCGTGACTTGGTCGAAAACTCCCAGGTACTATGCTTCCAAAGCCGCATTGCGCGAGTTGTTGGAACCGACCACACTGTAGCCGTACTCCTCCGCCGCTCCCTTGAACTCCTCCACGGGAACGTTGCCCCGCGCCCCAGGGTCAAATGCATAGAGGATTGGCCACGTTTTTTCGGGACCGTAGTTCGACGGGAGATAAAGGGCGTAGCTCTGAGCCTGGTCCGCCCGGCACGGAACCTTGGCGACAACCTGCCCTTGGGGAAGGGGCGCCTGTGCCTGGGCAAATAGAAAGCCGCACGCAACCAGCGTTGCGGAGAGTGATGCCGGAAACCGAGCCAAGCGACGGAGCAGTGTCATCAGTTAGCCGGGGAGCCTGCGCCGCAGCGTTTCCAACGTGCCCTCGGCGGCACGCAACTGGCGAGCCACTTGCCGGGGGGCGGTGCCGCCCAACACGTCCCTGCGGCGCACCGCCTTTTCCGGAGAAGCGGCAACGGCGCGCAGCTTCGCATCCCAGAAGGGGATGAAGCGCCGCGCCTCCGCCGCCGCAAGCTCGGCGAAGGTTATCTGCCTTTCGTCGCAATAACGCACCAGCTTCCCCACCTGCGCGTGGGCCTCCGCGAACGGCACGCCGCGGCTCACCAGTACGTCCGCCACATCCGTGGCCGTCAGGAAGCCCTGGGCTGTCGCGGCCTTCATGCGTTGTGGATGAAGGCGCAACGTTCGGACAAGGCGCGCGGCAAGCAGGAGCGCCTCACGCGTTGTGTCGAGGCCGTCAAAGAGCGCTGCCTTGTCTTCCTGCAAGTCCCGGTTATAGGCAAGCGGCAAGCCTTTCAGCAGTGCCAGCGTCCCGGTCAGTTTTCCCAAGACCGTCGCCGCCTTGCCGCGGATCAACTCCAGGGAGTCTGGGTTCTTTTTCTGAGGCATCAGGCTGCTGCCGGTGGAGTAGGCGTCCGCGAGTTCGACAAATCCGTAGCCGGGCGAAGAATAAATCACCAGGTCTTCCGCCAGGCGGCTCAGGTGAGTCAGGGCGAGCGCGCAGGCGAAAAGCAATTCGCAGACGAAATCCCGGTCAGAGGTCACATCCAGGCTGTTGCGGGCGACGCGCGCAAAACCCAACGCGCGCGCCAAGCGCGCCCGGTCGAGGCGGAATGCGGTCCCGGCCAGCGCACCCGCTCCCAAGGGAAGCTCGTCGGCGCGCGCCCGGCAATCTTCCAGGCGGCTCACATCGCGCTGGAACATTTCGAAGTACGCCAACAGGTAATGCGCGAACAGGATGGGCTGCGCAGGCTGGAGATGAGTGTAACCCGGCAGAACCACCGACCGGTGGCGTTTGGCCTCAGCCAGCAAGCTCGCGAGAAGCTGGGCCAGAGCAGATTCAAGATTCAAGATTTCAGATTTCACAAACAGGCGCGTTTCCGTGGCCACCAGGTCGTTACGGCTGCGACCGGTGCGGAGCTTGCGCGCCACCGGCCCGACCTCGCGCTCGAGCCGCGCTTCGACCCAGGTGTGAACGTCTTCGCTCGCTTGGCCGCGCGCCCAGCCGGGGTGGGTTTCCACGTAACGACGCAGCCGATCGAGGCCGCGTGTCAATTGGCGGACCTCGGCCGCCGCAAGGACGCGCGCCTCGCCCAGCGCCCGGACGTACGCCCGGTTGACCTGAAGGTCGTAGAGGACCAGGCGCTGGTCAACGGAAAACGATTCGGAAAACCTCTCGAAGAGGGGATCGCGCCTGCCGGGAGCGAAACGCCCGCCCCAAAGCTTCATCCCGTTCTCCTTCGGCGAGTCCGACCTGCCTGCGCGCGGGCCTGCTTGGCCGCCGCCTGGGCGGCCAGCTTGACCGGCAGCCCCAGGATGTTGATGAAGCCCTCCGCATCCTTCTGGTCGTAATCGGCCTTCATGGTAAACGCCGCGATACTGGTGTCATAAAGAGAGAAGGGCGAGCGACGGTCGAGCACCCGCACGTTCCCTTTGTACAGGCCCAGCGTCACCTCGCCCGTCACGTGGCGCTGCGTCGTCTCGACGAAGCTATCCAGGGCCTCGCGCAGCGGCGTAAACCACTGCCCGAAATAGACCAATTCCGCGTAGCGCAAGGCCACCTGCTGCTTGTAGTGGAAAGTCTCGCGGTCCAGGCAGAGGGCTTCCAGCTCGTGGTGCGCAGCATGCAGCAAGGTGCCCGCGGGAGTTTCGTAAGCGCCGTGGGATTTGATCCCCACAAAACGGTTCTCCACCAAGTCGGTGCGCCCCACGCCGTTTTCGCCGGCCACGGCATTCAGCGTTTCGATGAGGCGGACAGGGCTAATCTTCTTCCCGTCCACCGATACCGGCACACCCGCCTCAAACCCCATACGCACGGCGGTTTCGCGGTCAGGAGCAGTGTGCGGCGACTGGCTGATCTTCCAGGCATCGTCGGGTGGCTCGCCGAGTTGGGTCTCCAGCGGGCCGCCCTCGTGGCTCAAATGCCAGATGTTTTGGTCGCGGCTGTACGGCTCCTTCTTGGTGGCGGCAACGGGGATGTTGTGCTGCTGGGCATAATCAATGGCGTCCTCGCGTGACCTAATCGTCCACTCGCGCCACGGGGCAATCACGCGCAGGTGAGGCGCCAGGGCCTTATACGCCAGCTCGAAGCGCACCTGATCGTTGCCCTTGCCCGTGCAGCCGTGGGCCACCGCATCGGCGTTACAGGCCAGTGCCACTTCCACCTGGCGCTTGGCCAGCACCGGCCGCGCCAGCGAAGTACCCAGCAGATACTTACCCTCATAAACGGCGCCGGCCTGCAAGGCCTTCCAGAGATAGCCGGTGATGAATTCCTCCCGCAGGTCTTCGACATAGACTTTGGACGCACCGCTCGCCCGCGCCTTCTGGCGCAGCGCCTTGTAGTCGTCGCCTTGCCCGACGTCGCCGATCATGGCCACGACTTCGCAATCATAGTTCTCGCGCAGCCAGGGAATGATGACCGAGGTGTCGAGCCCGCCTGAGTACGCCAGGACCACCCGCTTCACTTGCGGCAATGGTTCACGCTTGGGTGCCATATGGTTTCCTTTCAGACCCCCTGCCGCGCGGCGCGGCTCAAGATGCCAGGATCGCCAGGAGCTTCTTCCGCAGGCGGGCGGCATCGCGGGCCCGGGCGGTAGCCACAAAAATCGTGTCGTCCCCCGCCACCGTCCCCGCCACCTCGGGCCACTGCTCGGCGTCGAGCGCCACGGCCACCGTATGCGCGTTGCCCGGATGCGTCTTGACGATAACCAGGTTGGACGCCTGCGCAACCTCGCGCACAAACTCCTTGAGCACGATGGCCAAGGTGGGTTGGGCAGGCGCGGCGGGTTCGGGAGCGTCGGGGAGGCGGTAGCCTTCGCGCGTCTTCACCAGCCGCAGCTCTTCGATATCCCGCGAGACCGTCGCTTGCGTCACGCGGATGCCGCGGCGGGCCAGCTTCCGACGCAGCTCCTCCTGCGTGGCTACGGTCCCACTCTGGACAAGCTCCAGGATCAGATTACGCCGGTACAGATGGTCCATGCAAGTTTATGCAGACAATGTATAAATACACTATGCGGCGACGTTTGACAAGAGCCGCCTCGGGCCCCGGCCGGCGCTGCCCCCGCCGGTGCCAGCGAGCGTGGGCGGCGTCGAGAAGCACCACCGCCGGGCAACGCCTCCCCCGCCTGCCGCGCCTAGAAGTGCGGCATCTCAAGCTTCTGCGGCTCGCCCTTGATGCGCGTGGTCTCATTCGCGAGTACTTTGGTCAGCACCAAGGTGGAGTCCTCAGAAACCATCTTCACCAATCCATAAGGCGAGATTTTGGTGGAGACCCACACATCAGCCGGGGTCTTGCCGGATTTGCTGCGATAGTGGTCGCACAGGAAGGTGCCTGCGGGCACGGTCACCGTCTCGGTGCCGACGCGTTCTCCCAGGTTCTGCTCGCTCGCCGCCTGCTGGCCGCGCGGCATCATGCCGCCCATCATGCCCATGGGCATCTCCATGGGCGGCTGGCCCGGAGTCTGCACGATCATGCGTTTGACCTCCGCCTTCCCGCCGCGCACGACCAGCAGGTGCTTCATAACCATGCCCCCTTCCTTGCCCCCTTCCAGACGCATCTCCAGCCAGTAGCCCTCCGCACCTCCCACGGTTTCCTTGCCCACCACCGCGTAAGCCCAGTTCACCTTTTCGTTCTTCTTCGTGGTGACCTCATACTGAGCTCCCGCGCCGACGACGGGCTTGAACTCACCGGGCATGGAAGGCGCTTGCGCCATCCGCTGCGCCCCGGCAAGCCCGGTGATGCCGAAAACGGCCGCGAGCACGATCGCTATCTTCTTGAAGTAACCCATGGGTATTCTCTCCTCCTCCGATATTGGCACACCTAGTTCTTCCTGCCCTTACCCTCCTCGTGACCGCGCCCTATCGCGGGGCAGTATCCTCCCCCGCCGCACGCCACGAAACTACGCCGCGTCCCTTCGCCGCAAGATGACATGCAGAATTCCTGCTGGCCGTCATTAGAAGGCTCCCGGCCCTACCCACCGTGGCCGGTGTAGGCCAGCATCCGCGTTCTCTTGAACTCCTCCCACAGCGCCGGCTGGTACTGGTCCCGGGGAGTGAATTCCTTGACGGGGAAAACGATGCCGAGCTGGGCTTCCTCCACCACCGCGCCCTTCTGAGGCAAGAATTCGAAGATGCTGCGGTTCGTGCCGTAGTAAGCACAGAGCCAGATTCCCTCCGCGGCCTCGATGGCGTACAGCCCACAGACGAGCGGCAGGGGGCGCGTGGCATCTACGGATGATTTGATTTCCGCTTCGATAATCTTCCCGCGAATCGGTGGCGCGTCGGGCGGTACGGGCTTCGGCGTTGTTTCCATGAACTTCCCCAGTGGTGAGCTTGAAGTTCAAACCATACATCGGCTCCAGAAGTCTCGTCAACGGAGTCGAGGCAACCGTCACCTTGCTGCGCGCGCTCCGCCGCGCCGTAAACCTTGGCCGGGGCAAACGCTAGCGGGGCTTGAGTTCGATCGCCAGAAGACGGCCATCGGTTCTCCAGCTTGCTCCGGTGGCCGTCAAACCCTCGGAGAGCGGATTCGGCCGCGTGACCAGCCGCAGGGCAGCCGCCTGTCGCGTCACGGCGAGGTCGGCGCCCACCTTGGTCCGCTCGTCGTCAATCTCGGGGTCGATAGCGTGGGAGACGACCCCGGGGCGAATGTCCCAACCCACATCGTGGGTCGCCGCCCCCAGCCAGATCTCCCGCCCCTCCCGGGTTGCCTTCGTCCTGACCGGGTGAGCCCCTATAGGGGTGCGCGAGGGGTGCTATACAGGGCCTGGCGGAGTGGTGCACAGGGGCTTGTGCAAACCGACTTGGTTCTGACTTGGTTCTGGCTTGGTTCCGGGTTGGTCCCGGCTTGGTCAGGCCCATTTTAGGTCCCTACCCTCCCCCTTTGGGGGAGGGTAGGGTTTGTCTCAGGAGGTTGGTTTTCAGGCCGGGGAGGGGTTGGAGGGCGGGTGTGGAGGGTCACGGCCTTCCTGGGGGCCTTCTACGCATTCTAAGGGGGTTT
>JALHUF010000030.1 GCA_022866195.1 Terriglobia bacterium | reverse complement strand
TATTGGTTGCGCAATTCGATGGAAATCTTCTCCGCAATGTCCGGCAACTCGTCCGCATCCTCCACGCTGAACATGCGTCCCCCGGAGACCTCCGCCATCCCGGCCAGCAGGCTGGGACCCCGAGCCTCCTCCGGGGTGCGGGCGCGCGCGCTCAGGGGCTCGAAGATTCCCACCGCGTAAATCTGCACGTCCGCCTCTCGCACCGCGCGCTTGACATCGTTCTCCGTGTACCGGCTGTGGTTGTCTCCGCCGTCGGAGATGACGAGCAATGCCTTGCGGCTGGTGGTGGTCTTTTTCGTTTCGCTGAGGCCCAGGTAGATGGCGTCCAGGAGCGCCGTCTTGCCTCCCGACTTCACAAAGAGCAGGCGGTCCTGGATGTCTTCGAACTTCCCCGTGAAACCCGTAATCAGATTGGGCTGCTCGTTGAAATTCACCAGCATGAACTCGTCCTGGGGGTTAGATGTCTTGAAGAACTGGAGCGCTGCCTCCTTGGACTTCTGAATCTTTTCGCCCATGGACCCGCTGGAGTCAAAAATCAAGCCCACCGAGATGGGGGCGTCTTCGGTGGAGAAGGCGACGATCTGCTGCTCCACCTTCTCATCGAACACCTGGAAGTTGCCTTGCTCCAGGCCCGTCACAATCCGGTCGTAAGGGTCAGTGACGGTCACGTTGACCACCACCAGGTTGACGTCTACCTGGATGGGAGCCGGACGGATGGGTTCCTGGCGCACGGTAATCTTGGCCCCCTCTTGCGGGGCTGGAGGAGGAAGCCTGGTTTCTTCCTCGGCCCATGTGCGCAAGGCCGTGGCAAACAACAACCCCCAGAAAGCAAGCGCCAACCCTCCGAGCCGGAACGCGTGGCGTTGGAGACGAGGCCTCATGCAGGCGACCTTCCCGCTTCAGGCGGGCCGTTCCGTCGACAGCCAGCCACACCCTGCCTCTCTGCTTGGCGCAGAGGCACCCACAGGAAATGTTAACACAGTTTGCAGGTGCATGCCCCTCGGCGGAAGAGATGCATGACACTGGCGCACGCCTCGGCGGTCTGGGAAGGTTATGGCCGGAGGAATTTGTCATTGACAGCGTTTGGGCTTGGGCGGATAATTATCCGTACCGAATCCTGCCGCATCTGAATCACTTCGGTACAAACAAATTTGCTCTCGCGTCCCGGCAAGTTGAGGGCGTACCGTGTCAAACCATTGAGACGACGTCGCCAAACTGACAATCTGAATTCAGGAGCCGTATGGGTGCCAAGTACATCTTTGTGACCGGGGGTGTAGTCAGTTCGCTGGGCAAAGGGATTGCTTCCGCATCGATCGGCTGCTTGCTGGAGGCGCGCGGCCTCAAGGTCACCCTATTGAAGTTTGACCCCTATCTGAATGTTGATCCCGGCACCATAAGTCCCTTTCAGCACGGCGAGGTCTTCGTCACCGACGATGGTGCCGAGACCGACCTTGACCTGGGGCATTACGAGCGCTTCACCCACGCGCGCATGCTGCGCGACAACAACTGCACCGCGGGGCGCATCTACGAGACCATCATCACCAAAGAGCGGCGGGGGGATTATCTCGGCAAGACCGTGCAGGTGATTCCCCACGTCACCAACGAAATCAAGGCGGTGATTCGCAAGATCTCCAGCGACGTGGACGTGGTGATCGTCGAGGTGGGAGGCACCGTAGGCGACATCGAATCGCTGCCGTTTCTCGAGGCCATCCGGCAGATGCGCCAGGAGCAAGGCCGGGAGAATGTGGTGTTCGTGCACTTGACCCTGGTCCCCTTCATCGGCACCTCCGGAGAACTCAAGACCAAGCCCACCCAGCACTCCGTGAAGGAGCTGCGGGAAATCGGCATCCAACCCGACATCCTTTTGTGCCGCACGGACCGCTTTCTCTCGCCGGCCCTCAAGGCGAAGATTGCCCTGTTTTGCAGCGTCCCTGAGGAAGCGGTTATCACCGCCAAGGACGTGGACAATATCTATGAAGTGCCGCTGGTGCTGGCCAGTGAAGGCTTGGACGCGCAGATCCTCCGCCTCCTGAGACTGGAGACCGCCGAGCGCAACATGCAGCCTTGGGTCGAACTGGTGGAGCGAGTCCACCACCCGGTGGACGAAGTCTTTATCGGCATGGCAGGGAAGTACGTGGAACTGCGGGATTCCTACAAAAGCCTGAATGAGGCGCTGGCCCACGGGGGGGTTGCTCACAACCTCAAGGTGAACCTGGTTTGGGTCGAAGCGGAGGGCCTGGAGGGCGAGCGGTGGGACGACCAGTTGCAGGGCCTGGATGCTATCCTGGTGCCGGGCGGCTTCGGCAAACGTGCAATTCCGGGCATGCTGCGCGCCATCGAATTTGCCCGCACCCGGAAGGTGCCCTTCCTCGGCATCTGCCTGGGGATGCAATGTGCCGTCATCGAGTACGCCCGCAACGTGTGCGGGCTGGAAGGCGCTAACAGCTCGGAATTCGATCCTTCCACGCCCCATCGGGTGATCTACAAACTCCGCGAATTGCGGGGAATCGACGAGTTGGGCGGAACCATGCGGCTGGGGGCTTGGATCTGTCGCCTCAAGCCGGGTTCCTTTGCCCACCAAGCTTACGGCACACAGGAAATTTCGGAGCGCCATCGGCACCGCTACGAGTTCAACCGGGAGCATGAAGAGGTGCTGGTAGCCCACGGGCTCGACATTACAGGTGTCACGCCGGATGGGATGTACGTGGAAATCGTGGAGATTCGCGACCATCCCTGGTTCCTGGGTTGCCAGTTTCATCCTGAGTTCAAATCACGGCCGCTAGCCCCGCATCCGCTCTTCCAGGCCTTCATCGGCGCCGCCTGCCAGTACCGGAAGCAGCGCCTGGCGATGCGCGAGCGCGCCGGAGAGGGCCAGGCGGCCGAGCCGATCCACGAGCGTGTGGCAGCGGGCGGCGTCAAGGTGAGCAAAGGAGTACCAGGTTCGGAAGCCTAGGGCGCCTGGGGGCTCATACGCATCGGGCTTCCGGGGCCGAGGCTTTTGCCGGGTGATGTAGCGTCTGGCTGCGGATTTTTCGGCCCCGTCCTTTTTTCTCCAACCGAGGTGCGGGGAGCCAGTGACCCAGTTGGTAGTTTTCCCCGCCCCCGGGAGATTGTGCCGCGGGTCCTAACAAGCAATTGCTCGACCGATGCCGGAACTCGCGGCATCCATTTTGGAGAATCAGAGAGGAACACTAGATGAAAAGACTCGTGGGATATTGCCTTGGGGGCGCCCTGACGCTGCTGCTCGGCGGCTTCGCGCTCGCCGTGGGCGCAGAGTTTCCCACCACGGATCAGGAGGCCTTGCGGACGCAGTACGTTAACAAAGTACTCATCTTTCGGAAGAGCTACCGCATGCTGGACCGGCTGGAAGTGAAAGCCGATGGCACGGTGGCGGGTAAGCCGCGGTCCGGCTACTGGTCCATGGACGGCGCTTGCCAGGTGAAGGATCTTGAATTCCGCAAGGACGCGGTGATCCTTAAATGCACGAAACTCTGGGCTAACCTTAAGGACGACGGCCAGCTCCACTACTTCCCCGTCTCCGCTGCCCTGAAGGGCAAGACGGACTATCCGGAGAAGATGGACGTTGTTTTCCGGACCGCCGCCGCGGGCGAGTCCGTGGCCCAGATGAATGAGCGGGTGAACAAGATATTCTTGTCCGAGCAAGAGCCCAAGCTGGCTGCGACTCCGGCCCCCATCTCCGCTTACATCCAGAAGCTTTCGATCCAACCCGACATCGACCCGGCCGCCGGTTCGGGCTTTGACGGAACGCCTCCCAAGCCGGTTTCCACTCCCCTGCCGGACTTGTCGCGCGAGGCCCAACTGGTCGGGCAGGCGGGGAAGGAGAGTTTTGTGCTTCTCGTGGATGAGCAGGGGAAGGCGAGCGTCTTGGCTTTCACACGCCTCCTGCAATATGGGCTGGAAGAGACTACCATCGACGCGGTCAAGGATTGGAAGTTCCAGCCGGCAGTGAAGGATGGGAAACCGATTCCGGTCCGCATTGCCATGGATATTGAGTACAAGCAGCCGCAACCTGCAAGGTGATCCCTGACTGGGGTTCGGGTTTAGCCTCACCGAACCCCGAGTCCCGAGTTCCGAACCCCGCCTTTTTCGAGGGGAGGACGCGATGGCTCATGTGTTTCGCATCGGTAAGTTCCGGGTGGGCGCCGGGCAGCCGCTCTTCCTGATTGCGGGTCCGTGCGTCATCGAAAGCGAGCGGCACGCGCTGAAGATGGCGGAACGGCTTTCCGCCACGGCGCGTGAGCTCGGTGTCCCTTTCATCTTCAAAGCCTCTTACGATAAGGCCAACCGT
>JALHUF010000264.1 GCA_022866195.1 Terriglobia bacterium | reverse complement strand
GGCAGAGCCTCGGGGTGATTGTCCTGGCCATCCGGCGCCAGGACGGCCACCTGGATTTCAATCCCGGCCCGCATCAGACGATCACTGCGGGTGATTTCCTGATTGCCATGGGTGATTCGCAGAAGTTGAAGGACCTGGAAACGCTGGCCGGGGTCTAGCCGATGAAAATCCTCACCGCTGGTCAGATGCAGCGCATCGATCGTCTGACAACCGAACGTTACGGTGTGCCCAGCCTGACCCTGATGGAGAATGCGGGCCGAGGTTTCGTCGAGTTCTTGGTAGAGCGCTTTTCGCCCCTGGAAGAACACAGGATCGTCATTCTCTGCGGAAGGGGAAATAACGGCGGCGACGGCATGGTTGTGGCGCGGCTGCTGCGCGAGAAGGGCTGCCGGCCGCGTGTTCTCCTGCTGGCCGACCCTAAGGGCTTGAGGGGAGATGCCGCCGTCAATTGGGAACGCTTGGCAGCCTCCGGAACGCCGGAGGTGGTGGAAGACTCCGCCGCCTGGCAGCGCCTGAAGTCCGGACTCGCAGACGCTACGCTCGTGGTTGACGCCCTCTTCGGCACCGGATTGACGAAGCCGGTCGAGGGATTTCTCGCCGAAGTCATCCGCGACCTCAATGCGGCGTTCCCGTCGGCCCGCGTCGTGGCAGTTGATTTGCCCTCGGGAGTCTCGGCCGACACCGGAGAGCTGATCGGGGAGTGCGTGCGCGCGGACGCTTCGGTCACCTTCACCGCGCCGAAGGTCGCTCATGTTTTCCCGCCTGCCTGCGAGCGCGTAGGTGAATGGGTTGTCAAGGCCATCGGGACGCCCGCCGAGGCCCTCGAGAACGTTCCCGAACTGCAGTTGAATCTGACCTGCCGGGAAGATCTGGCTTGGCTGACGGTTCCCCGGAAGCCCGATGCTCATAAAGGAATCTTCGGCCATGTCCTAATCCTGGCGGGATCGATTGGCAAGACAGGCGCGGCGGCTATGGCGGCCAAGGCAGCGCTAAGGGCGGGCGCTGGCTTGGTGACTGTGGCCACCGCCAAGAGCGCCTTGCCCATCATCGCCTCTCTGGGTATGGAGTTCATGACCGAGCCGCTGCCGGAAACGGAAGCGGGAACAGTATCTCTCGGCGCGCTTGAGGGCGGGCGGCTGGACCGACTGGTAGAAGGCAAGTCCGTCCTGGCGGTAGGGCCTGGGATCGGCACGGTCCCGGAGACGGCCGAGTTGGTTCGAACCGTGGTCAGTAAATACGATGCTCCGGTGGTGCTCGATGCGGATGGCTTGAGCGCCTTCGCTGGCTGCGTGGGCAGCCTGCGCGCCGGAGGGCGCACTCGCGTGTTAACGCCGCACCCGGGCGAAATGGCCCGCCTGACGGGGCAGACGGCGGCGGAAATCCTGGCGCGGCGAGTGGAGGCGGCAAGGGAGTTCGCAACCCGTCATCAAGTTACGCTCGTCTTGAAGGGCTTCCGCACGCTCACTGCCGCGCCCGACGGGCAGGTTTGGGTCAATCCCACAGGCAATCCCGGCATGGCTTCGGGCGGCACCGGGGACGTACTGACGGGCATGATTGCAGGCCTTCTGGCGCAATATCCAACGCGGCCCGTCACCGAGGTGGTGGCGGCCGCGGTGTATTTGCATGGCCTGGCGGGCGACTTGGCGGCCAGCGAGTTGGGGCAGATCTCCCTGATTGCCGGAGACCTTCTCGACGCTCTGCCGCGAGCCTTCCGGGCACTGGCCGAGAGTCAGCGGCTGTGAGCGTAGGGCGGGGAACTCGCTTGGAAGTAAGTAAGATACTTGAGGTGGTCACGCACTCGCCCGAAGAGACGCTGGCCTTTGGGCGCGCGCTGGCCGGCGAATTACAGCCGCCTTGCCTGGTGCTGCTCGAAGGGGAGCTGGGAAGCGGCAAGACAACCCTGGCGAAGGGTATCGTCGCCGGCCTGGGCGCGGCACGCGAGGAGGAAGTGACCAGTCCCTCTTTCACGCTGGTGCACGAGTACGGGCGCGAGCCGAAGGTTTATCACGTTGACCTCTATCGCATCGAGAACCCGCGCGAGCTGGAGACACTTGGGCTGGACGACCTTTGGAATCAGCAGGCGACGGTTATCGTTGAATGGGGCGAAAAGCTCGGGGATAATCCCTTGGCGCCGCGGGTGCGAATCCAACTGGAGTATCTGGCGGATGAGGATCGTCGAATCCTGGTGGAACGGGTGGCGAGTTAGGATGGGACGGCGGCTGGCGCTGGGCTTGCTCGCGGCCTTGAGCAGCGCGGCGTGTGGCAGCCTGCCCAGGACAAACTACTACACGTTGCGGCTGCCCCCGCCGCCCGACACGCGGGATCCGCAGGTGAACGTGGTTCTGGGCATCGAGCCGTTCCGCGCCACCGGGGTGCTGCGCGACGATCGAATTGTTTTCTATGAGTCGCCCACCGAGCTGCACTTCTATGAGTATCACCGTTGGAGCGCGGACCCGGCAACGATGTTGACGGATTTGGTGGCCCGGCGACTGGTCCAGAGAGCTGTGTTCCTGGAAGTTCGGCGCCTTCCCGCGCGTGAGCCGGTGGATTACATTCTCCGGGCGCGAGTCTTGAGTTTTGAAGAGGTGGACTACGCAGCGGGAGTGAAGGGTCGGGTGGCGCTGGAAATGACTCTGGTTCGCTCCCGCGACCGCAGGACGCTCTGGTCGGAGACGCGTCAGGCGGAAAGCGCGGCCGAGGGCAAGGGCGTCACGGCGGTGGTCAATGCCTTAGATGCCGCGAGCGCGCGGCTTCTGGACGAGCTGTTGCCGGTCCTCGTCGCGCAAGTGGAACGTGACCTCCCGCAGGGCTCCCAACCATCCCCACCATAGGGCGAGTTGACAGTAACCAGTC
>JALHUF010000263.1 GCA_022866195.1 Terriglobia bacterium | reverse complement strand
GACGCTCGATCTGAATCGCCAGGATGGTCTGTTGGAACTTGCTGGCAAAACTTCTTTCCGCCGACAAGAACAGCATCCGGCTAAGTTGCATGGTGAGCGTGCTGGCTCCCTGGGCAATGCGTCACTCCAGCAAGTCGGTCAGGGCGGCCCGCGCCACGCCGATAACGTCCACGCCCCAATGGCTCTCGAAGTGCCGGTCCTCCACCGAGAGGACGGCGTCTATCAGCCCGCGCGGGATCTGGTCGTAGGTGACCATCACGCGGTGCTCAAGCGCGAAGCTGCCGATGGGCGTGCCGTCGTCGGCGTAAAGCTCCGTCATCACGTCCGGCCGATAGTCCATGAGCTGGCGGACCTGGGGCAGGTCCGAGGAGTAAACAAAAACCAGTCCCGCCAGCGCTCCCGCGCCCGCGGAAAGCAGGAGCAGGATGACAAAGATGAACTGGCCGAAAACTTTGCGGCTGCGCACGCGCGGCGGCTGCGGCGGCGGGGGCGGAGGTGGCTCGCTTGCCGGTCCCGAAAGCCCAAGAGACTGAAGTTCCGCCATGGAAGGCCTGCTCCTAAACCATTCTATGGCCCCCTAACCCGACAGTCAAACCGGCTGGGGCGTGCAGTGTCCTCATCGCCGCGCCTCATCAACTTCGCTCGCCGTGCCCTAGAGTTTCATTCGTCCGCCCGGGAGGAGGTGAAGCGAGGCCGAGCGCGTTCTCCGCTTTGGACTCCTTAGGCTTCCGCCAGCACTTTGCGGCAGAGGCGGATCAAGCGGGCGTGGGGGATTTCCTGATTGGCCGGCAGCATGAGCAACTCGCCCTGGCGAAAGCTGCTGTAGTACCAGCGAGCCAGAAGGCTCAAGTGTTCCCACGGTGGAAGCGCCGGGGCGTGTGTATCTTCGGTGGCCAGCGAGTCCAGCAGCGCGTGGAGTTGCCGGTCGAGCGGGATTGGTGACGGCACGTTCTCATCCAGTGAAAGTGTGCTTGGACCCCGAAGCTCGCCTGAGCGGACGCGGAAGAATGCAGCGGTCTTGGCTTCCGTTCCGCGCACCACGATCACGGCGTGAAGGTCACGCAGGTTGCGGACGAGGCCGGACTTCTGCTTCAGGACCTCGTGTACTTTTTCCAGCCGGCGATGCAGCTTAGCGGCTTGCTCGAATTCCAGCGCCTCCGAAGCCTGGGCTCGTTCGGCCCGGAGACTGCGAATGAGGGATTGGCCTTCGGCGTCTAGGAAGGCCACCACCCGCGCCACTTCCTCGTGATAGTCGTCGTCCGTGCACCCGCCGAAGCACGGGGCCAGGCACATGTGCATTTGAGAATAGACGCAACCGGGATGCGTGGGGTCGGGATTCAGGTCTTCGACGCAGCGGCGTATCTGGAAGAGGTCGAGAAACTCCGCCGCGAACCGCTCGGCCGCCAGGCGCGAAGGGAAGGGGCCGTAGTAGAAGGAGCCGTCGTTGGAAAGGCGGCGCGTGGGATAGCAGCGAGGGAAGCGGTTCCGCAGGTTGATCTTGAGCAAGGTGGGCGGCTTCAATCGTAACCGCTGCCGGTAGAGGCTTGGATAATGAAGTCTGTTAAGGCGGTAGAGGAGCCACTGTGCTTCCAGCGAGGAGCCGATCCACTGATAATCGATCCGACGCGTGACCTCCCGTAAATTCAGCAGCTTGGAGGTGCCACTGGCCTTTCCCAGGAGGCGTCCAAGGCGGCGACGAAGATCCACCGTCCGGCCGAGATAGGGCGCAGCCGCTGACCTTCCCGCTGCATCTAAAAGCAGGAGGGCGAACACAGCGGGTCTGGGCGCGACGGAGGCTATGAGTGAATTCTCATCACCGGCAGGATCAAATGGGATCGAGAATTGAAGTCGCATCTCATGCCTCGAGTCTGTGAGATTCTAGTCGCCGTGGGGAAAAGGGGTCAAGCTGGAGCGCCCTTAGCCAGTCAGGCAGTGCCCTCTGCAGTCTCCTGACCCGTTTGTTAGTTTGCACATAGGTAGGGGTGGACAGTGGCGCCGGAGTTTGCTAGGCTAAGCGAGGCCGGATGGGGGGTCAAGGCCGAGGGGGAAAACAAGTTTCGGCTCTTGCATAGTGACGCCCTGCCTTTTTTCGGCCCGGTCGTGCGGTTACACCAAGGTGGTAAAACATGAGAATCAAGTTCTGGGGTGTGCGGGGGTCCACACCTACGCCCGAACGCCGCAACTCGCGATACGGCGGGAACACGCCTTGTGTTGAAGTGCGCATCGACAATGGCACGCTGATCATTCTCGACTGCGGCAGCGGTCTGCGCGCTCTGGGGAAGAGCCTGCTGCGCGAGTTCGGTGAGCATCCCATTCACGGTTACGTCTTCATGACGCACTTCCACTGGGATCACATTCAGGGGATCCCGTTTTTCCTTCCTCTCTACCGCACGGGCAACGCGTTTTTCTTCCACTCGGTGTTGCGCAAGGGACTGGAGCTGCAGGGGGCGGTGGAAGGGCAGATGGTCAATCCGTACTTCCCCGTGGATATGACGTCCATGGGGGCGGTGCGGCATTTCTTCGATCTGGAGGCAAGCTCCATCAACCTGAGCGGGGCGAGCATCAGCTGGGCTCCCTTGAATCACCCGCAGGAGTGTGTAGCCTACCGGATTGAGGCAGACGGAGCCGTGTTTGTATTCGCCACCGACACGGAGCCGGGTTCGCCTTTCCACGATCGCTCGCTGCGCGAGCTGGCCCAGGGGGCGGATGTATTGGTGTACGACGCTCAGTACACGCCGGAGCAGTTACGCGGCGACCGGAAAGGCTGGGGGCACAGCAGTTGGCTGGAGGGGACGCGCATCGCGCGGGAGTGCGGGGTGAAGCAATTGGTGCTGTTCCACCACGATCCGGACAATGATGATGCTTTTGTGGACGGTTTGGTGGAAAAGGCCCGGCAGGAATTTCCGCAGGCGCGCGGGGCGGCCGAGGGCCTGGAGCTCGTTCTGCCCCAGGGGGATGTCCGCCAGGCGGAGTTTGCCGAGGGGCGCGACCGCCGCCGCGACCGCCGGTATAGGCTTGAGCGTCCTCTGCGGCTGGCTTTGCGCGGACCGGGAGGCGAGAGGGTGAAGGCCGAAGGATTCGCCCGGGACGTCTCGAGGTCTGGCATCTACTTTGTTACCCCCTCTGAGGTATGGCCGGACGAACCGGTGGACTTGGAAGTCGTTCTGCCGGACGAGATCACCCACCGGGGCGAGGTGGTTTTGCGTTTCGTCGCCGAGCCCCTTCGCCTGGAACGTCTCGACTGGGCCTTAGACTACTCCGAGCCGGTCCAGGGCGTGGCCGCGCAGCGGGTGGCCCCGGAAGAGGCGTCGGCAGGAGAGAAGTCGCCTGAGGACGAGAGCGATCCCTCCGAAAAAAAGCCTGCCTGAGATCCTGCCTGGCTGCACGCATGCCGCCTCGGCGGCGGCCGGGACAATTCCCCCACACAGATTTGCTTAAGAACGGAAGAAAGTAACCAGCTTGTCGTAGGTGGTGAAGAGGTCTTCGGGCTGGACGCGGGTTTCACCGATGACCGTCATGAAATTGGAATCGCCGCTCCAGCGGGGGAGAAGATGGAGGTGGAGATGGTCAGCCACCCCAGCCCCAGCGCATTTACCGAGGTTCATCCCCAAGTTGTAACCTTCCGGGTGGTAGCTCTCCTTTAGGGCAGCCTGAACCTTCTGGGCCAGTTCCATCATCTCCTGCAGGGTTGCAGCGTCGAGCTCCGAGAGGTCCCCCACGTGATCGTAAGGAGCGATCATGGTGTGGCCTGTGGGGTAGGGATAAAGATTGAGAATGACGAAACTGGATCGGGCGCGGTGGAGGATCAGGGCTTCCCGGTCGTGTGACGCGCCCCCGGCCGCCTTATCGCAGAAGATGCAACGGTCGCTCTTGGCCGCCTCAGTGACGTAGCGAAATCGCCAGGGACTCCACAAGATGTCCATGTGCCTGCTGCCGTAACGCGGGGCGCGCCCCGACTCACGTCGCCGAGGCTTCTGGCGCGGGAGGCGCCGCCGGCGGCTCGGCGGGGGCCGGCGGCGAAGCGGCCGGCGCTTCCGCGCTGCCGTTAACGAGATCCTTCAATTCCTTGCTGGGCTTGAAGAACGGGATCTTCTTGGCAGGGACATCCACGCGCGCCCCGGTCTTGGGATTGCGCCCGATCCGCGGCTTGCGCTGGCGCGTGCGAAAACTCCCGAAGCCCCGAATCTCAATCTTGTCGCCCGTGCGCAGAGACTTCACAATGCTCTCAAAGATGGTTTCGACAATGATCTCGGAATCCTTCCGACTCATCTCGACTGCCCGCGAAACCTCTTCTATCAAATCAGCCTTCGTCATGTTTCACTCCCTGGGCCCGATTCTCTTCCCGTGAGTTTGGGCCTGCCAGCTTATCCTTTCCCCCTGGGCGCCGTATGTTCCCGCCTCGCCCGTGCGCACTTGCGAAAGAACCAAGTTGACGTCCGCTGCCCCGGGGCTACGCTTCGGCCGGGGGCAAAGCGGATGTGGTAGCCGCCTCCTCCTTGGCTGTCCCCTCCGACCCCGGTCGATCCGCGGCCTGTTCCACACCTTTCATGCTCAAGCCGATTTTCTTCTCGGCGGGATTCAATCGCAGCACGCGGAAGTCCCGCTCGCGTCCCACCTCGAGCTGTTTTGGGCCGCCGCGGTGATCTTCCTCGAATTCGGAGATATGGCAGAGGCCTTCCATCCCCCCCTCGATTTCGACAAACGCCCCGAAGGACGCCATGCGCGAAACCCTGCCACGGACGATGTCTCCCACGTGCGTGCGGGAGCAGAACTCCTCCCAGTTATCCGGCTGAAGCTGCTTCAGCCCCAACGAGAGGCGGCGCTTGGCTGAATCCAGGTTCAAGATGACAGCTTCGACCCTCTGGCCCTTCTTTAGGACTTCCGAGGGGTGCCTCACATCCTTAGCCCAAGACATGTTCGAGAGGTGGATCAAGCCGTCCACACCCTCCTCGAGCTCGACAAACGCCCCGAACTCGGTGAGGTTGCGCACCCGCCCTTCTACCAGGGCGCCTACGGCGTAACGCTCCCCGAGCGCGCTCCATGGGTCAGGCAGAGTCTGTTTCAGGCTGAGCGAGATGCGCCGCTGGCTGGGGCTGACCTCCAGCACTGCCGCCTCCACTTGGTCTCCCGGGTGGACGAACTTGGATGGGTGTTTGAGCCGTTTGCTCCAGGTCATCTCGGAAATGTGAATCAAGCCTTCGACCCCAGGCTCGAGTTCGACAAAGACTCCATAATCCACGATGCCCACCACCCGGCCCCGCACGCGTTCGCCGGGGTGGTAAGTGGAAGGCACGTGGTCCCAGGGGTCGGGAGTGAGCTGTTTCAGACCCAGCGAGAT
>JALHUF010000262.1 GCA_022866195.1 Terriglobia bacterium | reverse complement strand
CCGCGCAGTGAAGCGCGTCGAGGAAGACGCGCTCGAAGCCTTCCGACACTCTTCTTGGCCCGGGAACGTCCGCGAGCTGCGGACCACGTTGGAGCGCGTCTTGGTGACCTGCCCGGGGGAGACCTTGCGGCGAAAGGACCTCTCTGCCGACTTCGGCCGGCCGGCGACCCTGGGTGCTGAGGACAACCTGCGCCTGCGCCCAGGCCTGACCGTGGCGGAAGCGGAGCGGCGCCTGATCATGGAGACCCTGGCCTCCACGGCGAACAACAAGACTCGCGCTGCGGAACTGCTGGGTATCAGCCTGAAGACCCTGCACAACAAGCTGAAGGAATATGGGACTCAGCCTTAAAGCCAAGCTTACCGCGCTCATATCCTTCCTCGTCTTGCTGGTGGTGCTGGCCACCTCCACGCTCTACCTTTCCAGCCTCACCCGGCAGGCTTTGGTGGAGGTCGAGAGCAAGGGCCACTACGTCGCCAATGAGATTTACCATCAGGCGCGGAACGTCCTGGCCCAGAGCCGCATGCCTGGCGGCACCGACGCCACCGACCCCGAGGCCCTGCGCCGCTTCGTGCAAGCCACGCTGGCTGCGGACCGCGGCCTTGTTTCCCTGATCGAATCCGCTGTCGGCTATTCGCCCACCATTTACTACGTTGCCATCACCGACACCGACCGCCAGATTCTGGTGCACAACGACCCGGGCGAAATCGGGCGGCGGTTCGAGCCTGCCCCGCCTTTCGGAGATCTGGTCCTGGCCCGGCTGCCTCGCCAACTGCGCATCATCTACGGCCCGCCCCGCATCCACGAGATAGTGCTCCCCCTGGACCTGGGCGGAAAGCCTCTGGGCGACGTCCGGGTGGGCGTCTCCACGCTTTTTCTGCGCAACCAGATTTCTCCCGAGCTACAGAAGGCGCTAACCCTTTCCGCTCTGGCGATCCTGCTGGCGACCTTGTCGGCGGGATTGCTCTCCTATCGGTTTCTGCTCCCGCTCGAGACTATTTCCCGCAGTGTTGACCGCATGACGCGCGGCGAATACCCGCAGTCCCTGCCGATCCAGCGGACGGACGAGTGGGGAGTCCTATCCTCGAAGTTGAGCCTCCTGGGCGAGCAGATCCGCGGCGAAAAGGCCGCGTTTGTGGCGTTGAAGGAAAATCTGGACCAGCTCGTTGCCAACCTCGCCGATGGGCTGCTGCTGTTCGACAAGCAGGACCGGCTGGTTTTGGCCACCCCGGCTGTATCCCGGTTCCTCGAAGACATGCCTGAGACGTCCGCGCATATGACCGCCGCGGAAGTCTTCTCGGCGGACAATCCGCTCGGCCGGCTGCTGCAGGAGGCATTTGCGGCGCGGCAATCGCTGGCTTGGCACGTGGTGGAACTAGGCAGCGCCGCCGAAATCCCCCGGGTAGCGGTCAGTGTCCAATTCGTCGCGGCGGATGCCGAACGCGTTGGCAGCCTGGTGACGCTGCGGGATGCCAGCACCCGCGCCCGGCTGGAAGACCAGCTCGATGTCACCGCGAAGCTGGCAGCACTCGGCCGGCTTACCTCCGGGGTCGCCCACGAGGTCAAGAACCCGCTCAATGCCATGGTCCTGCAACTGGAGCTTCTGAAGTCGAAGCTCCAGGGGCAGGCTGAGCAGGTGAAACCGCAGGTGGACATCCTGGGCGAGGAAATCCGCCGCCTCGACCGCGTGGTGAAGACTTTCCTCGACTTCAACCGGCCGCTCGAGCTCCATCCCGCCGAAACCGATGTGGGGACTTTGATTCGCGAAGTGCTCACTCTGGCCGAGCCGCAGGCGCGCCAGAACAATGTGCAACTGCTCTTCGAGCCTGACGGCGCACCGCCGCGCCTGGTGCTGGACCGCGACCTGATGAAACAGGCTCTGCTCAACCTGGTACTGAATGGCTGCCAGGCCATGCCTTCCGGTGGCACGCTGAGGGTCAGACCGCGCGCATTTCCGCACCGCGTCGAACTGGAAATTGTCGACCAGGGCGTGGGCATCCCTCCGGAAGCTCGGCAAAAGATCTTTTGCCTTTACTTCACCACCAAGCCCGGTGGCAACGGCATAGGACTGGCCATGGTCTACCGCATCATCCAACTGCACAACGGCAGCATTGATTTCTCGTGCGAAGTCAACCGCGGGACTACCTTCCGCATCTCCCTGCCGCGCTAGCCGCCGTAGGCATCATGGTTTCCCCTGGATCCTCGGCTGCGGCCGGCGGCCTTGATTTCGCCGCCGCTACCAAAACCCTCTGGACCGCGTTAAGATAAGGCCGTAAACCGGGTGAAGAGGAAGAAAGTCATTCCCTCGTCCGGAGGCAGTGACCCGAGGCAGTCCGCAGGCGTTTCGCCAAAGCCTCTGAAGGAGGAGCCATGCCTTTCAAGCAACTCAAGAAATTCTTCTCGGGGCCTCCCCCACACCTGTCGCGCCAGGAGGCTATGAGGGTTTTCCAGAGGGACCACTTCAAGTGCCAGTACTGCGGCTTGGACGGACTGCACCGTTTCGAGAACTGGCTGATCTTGACGATTGACCACGTTCATCCGCATGCGCGGGGTGGCCCCCGTAGCATGGATAACCTCGTCACCGCTTGCCAGCCCTGCAACCTGATCAAGGGCAAACGACCCTTTGCGTCTTTCGAGGACGCGAAGAAGTACGTGCTGGCCAAGCGTGAGGAGTGGCGGCAGCAGTTCCACGAGCACGTCAAGGGCGCATGAGCTTTGGGCCCGTCGCGCTTGAGCCCGCGCGCGGGCTTCGACGGTTCCGGCCCCATCGCCGCGGAGAAAAATGCAACTGCGAAGACTGGGGTTGGGGCGAGACTTACAACCACCCCTGGCACCCACAGCCTGGGGGAGGAGTCCTGTAGGACGAGGCAGCGAACCCTGTGCCTTTCTCCTCGGGCGTGCGTCCCTTCCGAAGAAGGAGACCGATTGAGTAGCTCCTCCCGAGGTGCCGGCGTCGGACCGCCTGCCGAGGAGGGTGTGCCTCCCGCCCCCAGTCTGTCTCCTGCCGGGGCGCTGGGCGCGGCCTTCTCAGACACGATCCAGTTGCTCCTCAATCCGTTTGACGCGCGCCGCTGGATACAGCTCGGCCTCATCTGCTTTTTCCTGGGCGGCGGCGCGTCTTCAGCATCGATCGAACCAGCAGCAGGGCGACGATGGCGACGAT
>JALHUF010000029.1 GCA_022866195.1 Terriglobia bacterium | reverse complement strand
GGGCCACAAGGGCCCTCCCCGACTTCGCCGGGGCTGGCTGCCGCCGCCTTCGTCGGCCGGACTCCCCCACACCGAGAATCCGGGAGCAGAGCTCCCAAACAGCAAGGCGGAAGCAGAGCTTCCGCACTCCAAACCTCCCAAACAGCAAGGCGGAAGCAGAGCTTCCGCACTGCAGAGCTCCCAAACAGCAAGGCGGAAGCAGAGCTTCCGCACTCCAAACGTGGCTAATTCCCGGCGGCGGTCTCAGATCTCGGCGTCCCTGCCAGGATGGGATTGCCAGCGGGAACACGCGCTTGCGACCGTCTATCTTGACTTTGCCCCCTGAGTACCTTAGGCTCTCACCATTCTGATTTGGTGAAGGCCCCCAATGTGCGCGCTGGTCGTTTATGGCCCTTGAATCAACCCGTTAAGGGCGAGGGGGCAGAAGCAAGGGACGCCAAGCCGGGGGTGTACATGTCCGGAAGGATGAGCGAGGCAGAAGGGTGCCTTTTGGCTTGGGTTCCGGAGCCGATGCTGATGGGCTCATCCTCTGGTGCTCCATTCCCAACCTGTAATTCCGGTCGCTCAGAGTCCGAGCAGTGGAGGGCCTGATGAGCAAGAAGTGGTACAACCTTTTCGTGTCCGTAGACCAACCGGCGGAAGCCGCCGGGGAAGAGGCGTCGCCCGCGGCCAAGGGGCGTGCCGGGCCGGTGCCCAGTCCCGCCGAGACCGTGGCCCCGATTGCCTCCACGCTCGCGGCCGAACCGACATTCACCGGCCCGGTCGCCAATCCGACATCTTTCGAGGAGATCTACCGCGCCGCTGAAATCGCCGCTCCCCCGCACGGTTACACGATTCAGAAAGTTGCCGAAATGCTGGCCAGTGAGCACATTCGCGACTTGCCGGCGCAGGTGAAGCAGAAGTCAGTGATGGTGGCCCTGGACGCCGCGGGAGTGAAGATGCGGGAAATCATCGAGGATGCCGTGCGCCGCGACCGCGCCCTCGACACCTACGAGCGTCTCCAGGAGAAAGGCTTGTTGGATCTGGAAGCCCGCAAGACGCAGGAGAACCAGCGGATCCAGGCGGAAATCGACCGGCTGGTGGCGGAGCGGCGGGCGCGCATGCAGGCCAACAGCGACGAGGTCGCCAAGGAGAAAGAGCGTTTCTACGGCTGGCGCCTCAAGAAGCAGGAGGAGGAGCAGAAGATCGCCGACGCTGTTTCGTACTTTGTGGAAGAAAACCCTATTACTACCGGCAGTCCCGCGGCTGCGGCACCTCCGCCGCCTAAGCCCAAGGCGCCCTAGTCGCAAAGAGAAGGAGTCCATATGTGGAGTCGCCTCGTTCGAGTCGTGCGTTCTTTCATCGGGTTTTTCATCTCCGTGGCCGAAGACCCGGAGCTGATTCTGGAACAGAACATCCGCGACATGAACGACCAAGTGCCGCGGATGAACGAAAGCATCGCCATGGTCAAGGCGAACGTGACGCTGCTGGAAAGGGAAGAGGCCAAATACAAGAGTGAGCTCAACGATCTCACCGCCAAGGTGAAAGCGGCCATCCAAGCGGGGCGCGACGACCTGGCGGGCGCCTTCGCCGCGCAGCTGCAGCTGATGCGGGGCGCCCTGGCCCGCACGCAGGGCCAGTTGACCACCGCCCGCGCCGCCTTTGATAAGGCGCTGGTCGTCAAGCAGGCCTTCCTGCGCGAGAAGGAGCGGAAGACGCAGGAGGCTTTGAATGCCATCCGCGATTACCGTCGGGCGCAGTGGCAGAAGAAGGTGGCCGACGCTATGGAGCAGTTTGAAGTGGCGGGCATCAGCCAGACGCACGACGAGATGGTGCGGAAGATTGAGGAGATGACGGCCGTCAATGAGGCCCGCATGGAGATGGCGCTGGGCAACGTGGACGAGCAGAAAGTCAAGATTGAGGAAGAAGCCGAGAAGCTGCGGGCCAGCGAACTGGTCAGACAGTTCAAGGTGGAAATGGGGGTGCTAGCACCGGAGCCCTCGGCTCCCGCCGCGGAAAAAACCATCGGCGGGAAAGAACCGCAGAAGACCTCGTGACCGATACGCGGGAGGT
>JALHUF010000261.1 GCA_022866195.1 Terriglobia bacterium | reverse complement strand
GGGGAGCTGATTGAGAACAACTACCTCGTTCTTAATCTCAGTGCTCCCTGCGCGCTCGCGGATACGAGCTGGATCAAGCCTGGCAGGGCCGCGTGGGACTGGTGGTCGGGGAGCTTTGCCCGTAACGTCAGCTTCCAGCCGGGCATGAACACCGAGACCATGATGCATTACGTGGACTTCGCGGCACGGCACAAGTTTGAATACATGCTCGTTGACGCGGGCTGGTATCCGGCCTATGAGTACACACGGCCGCTCGACATCCTCCATCACACGCCGGAGACCGACGTTCCTCGCATCATCGAGCATGCGAAAGAGAAGGGCGTGGATGTCCTGCTCTGGGTGTTCTGGGGCGCCCTGGACAAGCAAATGGATGAAGCCTTGACACTCTACAAGAAGTGGGGCGCGGCCGGCGTGAAGGTGGATTTCATGGACCGCGACGACCAGGAAATGGTCAACTTCTACGAGCGCCTAGTGCGCAAGGCCGCTGAGTACAAGATGACCGTGGATCTCCACGGTGCCTATAAGCCCACCGGCCTGCGCCGCACCTATCCCAATCTGCTGACGCGCGAGGGGGTGATGGGTCTCGAATACAGCAAGTGGAGCAACCGCATCACGCCCGAGCACGATGTGACGCTCGCTTTCACGCGCCTGCTCGCCGGGCCCCTGGACTACACGCCAGGCGGCTTCCGCAACGCTACCCGCGAGCAGTTCAAACCCGCGTTCGTCGAACCTATGACCCAGGGCACACGCGCCCACGAGTTGGCGAAATACGTGGTCTTCGAAAGCCCGCTGGTGATGGTCTCCGACTATCCGGAGGCATACGAGGGCCAGCCGGGATTCGAGTTCATCGAAAAAGTGCCGACGGTCTGGGATGATACGAAGGTCGTAAACGGCGAGCCGGCCAAGTACGTTACCATCGCGCGACGACAGGGAGCCACCTGGTACCTCGGCAATATGACTAACTGGGACTCGCGTGACCTGGAGATCCCGTTGACGTTCCTGGGACCAGGCGAGTACGAAGCGCAGATATTCGCCGACGGGCCCGACGCCGATAAGGTTGCCACGAGCCTCAGCCTCAGCAAGAAACGCGTGAAAGCCAGCGACAAGCTCAACGTCCACCTCGCTCCTGGCGGCGGGCTGGCGGCGATTCTGACGCCGACCAAGTAGCAGGGTGACGGTGGCACCCCCATGCCAAGTGGTCGCCTCGATCTGTGCGCGCCAGGGTGAGAGATGTACTCGTGAGGGTCTAAAGATCAGAGAACTTGCGGACGCGGATCCGATCAGCTTCAACGACGACCATAGCCCCTTCTTTTAATGCACCCTCCGCGAAGGGCAGAGATTGCAGGAGGCGGGAGTTGAGCCACGTGGGGTCGGCGATCACGGTACGGACGACAATGGCGGAGACGCGATCCTTCCTGCCCAGGGCCAACAAGGCGGGATAATCCAGATCAAAAGTCAGCACAACCTGGCCTTGGCGCGCTGCCTGCGCGATCACTTCGATGTCGTCCGCGCGGTCCAGGCGCGCAGCCGAGCACCCCTACATACTCTTGCCTCGGCCGCGGAGCACGCGGCCGGGCTTGGCACCCGTGTGCTGGCCTTTGTCGATGACCACCACGCCATTCACGATGACGTAGGGAATCCCCACGGCGTACTGGAGCGGGTTCTCGAAGGTGGCTTTATCGGCGACAGTCTCGGGATCAAAGATCGTAATGTCCGCGGCCATGCCGGGCCGGAGCAGGCCGCGGTCGGTAAGGCCCGTAATCTGGGCGGAGAAAGAAGTCATCTTGCGAATGGCATCGGACAGGGTCAGCACTTTCTGGTCGCGCCCGTAATACCCGAGGACCCGCGGGAAGCTCCCATAGAAGCGCGGGTGGGGCTTGCCGGCAAAAGTCATTTCCGGGTTCACTGCGGTGCCGTCGGAGCCCACACCTACCCAGGGCTGCCGCATCGCCAAGCGCACGTCCTGCTCGCTCATGCTGAAGTAGATGGCGTCGGCGGAGCCGCCCTCAGAAATCAGCAAATCGCACAAGGCGTCGAGCGGGTCCTTCCCCATCAGCTTGGCCACTTCGTCCATGCGTTTGCCCTCGTATTTCTTGTTCTCGGGTTTCTGGAACGACGCCACGAGCACTCCGTGCCAGCCGCCCACGCTCTTCACCTCGTTGTCTTCCCAGCCCGGGAGTCCGGTGGCGATGGCCTTACGGATTTCGGCGCGCGCCTTCGGGTCTTTCAGGCGGGCAACGATCTGTTCTGAGGTTCCCTCCAGATACTTCGGCGGCAGACACATCTCCAGGCCGGTCATGGCCGCGATGTAGGGGTACTGGTCAACCGTAATATCCACGCCCCGGTCGCGCGCGGCTTGAATGTGTCTCACCTGCTCCACCATGCGGCCCCAGTTGACCCGGCCGTCCATCTTGAAGTGGAAGATGTGCGCCGGCAGGCCGCCTTTCTCACTGATGGCGATGGCCTCGTCAATCGCCTGGATCCCGTGCGTGCCCTCGCCGCGAATGTGGGTGGCGTAGATGCCCCCGTACTGCGCGGCGACCTTAGCGAGCTCGATCAGCTCGTCGGTCTTGGCGAACATGTTGGGAGGGTAGATGAGTCCCGAGGAAAGTCCGATGGCGCCCTCGCGCACGGCCTGTCCAACCAAGGCTTTCATTTTCTCCAGTTCCTCGGCGGTGGGCGGACGGTTCTCATTGCCCAGAATGCATTCGCGCACCTGGCCGCTTCCCACATAGGAAGCAATGTTCACCGAGGTCCCTTGCCGCTCGACCCGCGCAAAGTATTCGCTCAGCGTGGTCCAGTCGCGCTGGATGCCGAGCGGGCGAAGTGCCTTGTCAAATTCAGCCGCCGCCGGACCGAGGACGGGTCCTGCGGAGGAGGATTCGCCCAGGATTTCCGTCGTCACCCCTTGGCGAATCTTGCTCTGCGCGGTCCCATCCGCCAGCAACGTGTAGTCGGAGTGGCTGTGCAGATCGATGAAGCCCGGGGCTACAATCAGCCCTGTGGCGTCAATCACCCGCCGCGCCGAGGCGTTAGGCAGCCGGCCGACTTCGACAATCCTGCCGTCCTTGACCGCTACCGACCCTGCAAACCACGGGCTGCCGCTGCCATCGAGGATGTGCCCGCCGACAATCAGCAGATCGTATTGTGGTTCCTGGGCGGCGTAATGCCGCGCCATCAGGCCCACCAGCACGGCCAAGCTGAGGGCCACCGCCCATGCCCTGCCTCTGCGTGCGCGCATTCGTCTGAGAGTGAGTGACACGGAAATCCTCCCTTTCTCGGCTGCGGGGAGCCGAACCGTGAAGCCAAAAACAGACTACACCCTGCTGACAACTGACGACGGATTATCAGCCACCAACAACGGCCGAGGTGGTCATTCCTACTTGTTGCGGATCTGGATGAGCAGCACGGCAATAGCGACTGTCAGCAATGCCATCGAACCTCGCCAGTAAAAGACGGGGTCCGCGGGCAGCCCGCTTTTCAGGCGAAGCACGAGCCCGATGAGTATGCCCAGCGCCGCCAGAATCACCAGAACATTGGTGAGCACTCGCATAAGAGCCTCCATGGGAATGCGGAAATTACAGCAGAACCACAAGTCCCACAACAAATCAGTGTCACAATCAGCGGGGGCATTATACGCCTGCCGCCGCGGTTTGCGAGATTCTGCAACGATGGCCGCGGTAGGCTGGCCCCTCGGGTTTATACTGGTACCGAAGTGAGTGGGTGCTCGAATATGGACCTCGTGAAGATTCGCACCTTCAGCGGGCCGACGGCCCGGCTCGACGCCAAGCTGGCCGAGAGCGTGCTCGAAGCGGAGGAAATTGAGTGCTTTGTCCCCGACGACGGCGCCGTCGAGCCCATTCCCTTCTTCGAAGTCCACTTGATGGTTCACCAAGCGGACGCAGAAAAGGCCATCGAGGTTCTTGAGACTTACTTCGATGCGCCGGGACCTGCTCCCGCGGAGTGATTCACCGCGGGGGAGATGCAGGCGCCGCCGGGGGTGAGGAAGTTGGCCGGGGCTTCTTCGAGGTTTTGAGCTGCCGCTCCAGCCGGGCGACAGCGTTCTGTACGTCTTTAGCCTGTTCCGCTTCCTTCGCCGAGGGAAGCGAGTCCAGGTATTTCCGGTAAGCTTCCAGCGCCTTCTGTTTGAGCCCGATTCTGTCGTACACCTTGCCCAAGCCTAAGTAGCCTTGAGCATAGTAAGGGTCCGTCTTGATCGCTTCCTGATACCGGCTGAGGGCAGCCCGGTATCTTTTCCTCCGCAAGTAGAAATCCCCGATCTCCACTGATTTCCAGGCCGGCGGCGAAACATACGGCTTGGTCTCGTCCATAGCGTCAGATGGTGCCGCCTTCTCCTGCGCGCGAACCGGGGGGGCTACAACGCCGAGGACGAGCGCGAGAAGCAGAAGCGCTGTTAACGGCAACCGCATACACTGAATTCTCCGCGCCGCCGGTCCTCGAGACAACCCTCGGGGCCAGCCACGTCTTCGCCAGGCGTGTCGAACCCGCACCGATAGCTTTGCCGGGTGTTCCAGCGCCCGCAATTTGACAACACTCAGGGGCAGCGGATAATGAGGAAAGAGGAGCGTTCGGTGAGCGAAATCCTGGGGCAAAAAGCGGAAGCGCTGCCTGCTCAGCCCGGCGTCTATATATTCAAGGATGAGACAGGACGGCCCATCTATGTCGGCAAAGCGAAGTCGCTCCGGCAGCGCGTGCGCTCCTACTTCCAGGAGTCCCGGCCTGCCGACACCAAGCGCGACCGCATGTTGGAGGCTGCGCGCGACCTCGAAACCATCCTCGTCGATAATGAGAAAGAGGCGACGGCACTCGAGAATAACCTGATCAAGCAATTCAAGCCGCGCTATAACGTCCTGCTCCGCGACGATAAAACGTATCCATACATCAAGCTCACGCTCGGCGAACGCTTCCCGCGTGTGTATGTAACCCGGCGGTTGAAGAAGGATGGCTCCGTTTTCTATGGTCCCTACTTTCCTGCCAGCCTCGCCTACCGTATCGCGGATCTAATTCATCGCCGCTTCCTGGTGCCGTCGTGCAACGTTGACCTGACGCGTTATCATCCGCGCCCCTGCCTCCAGTTCTACATCAAACGCTGCCTGGGGCCCTGCGTCGAAGGGCTGACAGCGCCGGAAAGGTACGGGGAAGCTGTCCGCCATGTGCGGCTGCTGCTGGAGGGGCGCGAGAGTG
>JALHUF010000028.1 GCA_022866195.1 Terriglobia bacterium | reverse complement strand
GCGGATACTGCACGTTAAGCACGTAGTGCACGCGCGAGAGCAGGTGGACGTATTCGTCGCCGGCGATGCCCGTGCCGTAGTCCCACCAGTTGCGAAACTGGAAGAAGCGCTGCGCGTCAAAGGGCCGCTTGGGCGCATTGCCGAGGAACCGCTCCCAGTCAATCGTTTGGGGCGAGGCATCGGGCGGCACCGGATAGCGCCAGGCGCCCACGCCGCTCGGACGGTAGATGGAGGTCTGCACCATGTACACCGTTCCGATCTGGCCGCCTTCGACCAGCTCTTTGGCCTTCTGCGTGGAAGTCATGCTCAAGCTCTGGCTGCCCACCTGCACCAGCCGGCCGGTCTGCTTGGAGACTTTGGCCATCTCCAGGGCTTCCGGAATCTTGTGCGCCATGGGCTTCTCGCAGTAGATATCCTTGCCGGCCCGCATGGCCTCCAGCGCGACGGGCGCATGCCAGTGGTCGGAGGTGGCGATGACCACGGCATCGAGGTCCTTGCGCTCCAGCACCTCGCGGTATTCGCGCGTGGTAGGAGTGTTGGCCTGAATTTCTTGCGCGCGCCGGAGGTGGCCGTCGTAAAGGTCGCACACGACGGCAACATTTCCCCCCACGTTCAGGATCGCTTGCATCAGCTCCAGGCCGCGGATTCCGCCGCCGACGATGCCCACGGTGACTTTCTCGTTCGGCGAGGCGCCAATGATCGCCGGGCCCGCGCCCCACGCCAGACCCGCGGCCGCTGCACCTGTCACCGACTGCTCGATGAATTTACGCCGGGTAATTCCCTTCTCAGGCATGTTGTTCCTCCTTGGACTCGATATGAATGCAGGGGGGATTCTAACACGAGCTTCGCGCGCGTGGGGCTTTTCCGCCGGGACGCCCGCGGGTGGTCCGGCGTCACGCGACTTGCCACTTGACGGGCGGCGCGCCCCGCAGGCGGCGCACCTTGCCTTGCCCCTCCAGCCGGTCCAGGTGGCCTTTGACGGGAAACATGGCGAGGTCCCAGGAATCGCGCGGCCAATCGCCCACGGCGCTCGCCACGGCGTCGATAAGCTCGCGCAGCGTGAGTCCGCCCGGCGTGCCGGCAAGACGCGCGAGCAGCACGCGGTCGAAGAGCTCGACCGTCGCGCGCGATTCGGCGATGAAGGCGCGGACCGCTGGGCCGCGCTTGCTGGGCCAGTGGCCGGAATAGAGGACGTCAATAGCCAGCGTCTCGAAGTAGCGGAGGGTCGAAAGATAAGCGTCCACGTCGTAGTAGGTCACGGGAATCGCCATCTCGCCCGTGGCCTTCGGACAGCCGCGCCCATGGAGCGCATCGCCCATGAAGGCAGCTTTGTTCTTTGGATCGTAGAGCGCCAAGTGGCCGCGCGAGTGGCCCGGTACATGGAGCACTTCCAAGTGCCAATCGTCGCGCAGGCGAATCGTCTCGCCGCCCGCGAAGCAGAGGTCCATGGGGCGCGGCTGCCCGCCCTCCGGAGACGGCTCAGGGTCGAAGCCGATTCCGTGCTCGGCCCGGAGATGGTTGTAACGGAGGTCGTAGAGGGCGCGCGGGTCTTCCACCAGCGCCCGGTCGGCGGCGCCGCAGGCCAGCAGGGTGCGCGGCGAGGTGCGCTTGAGAGCATCATTGCCGCCCTGGTGGTCGAGGTCCGCATGGGTGGTAATGGCCAGCGTCAGTTGCTCGGGTCTGATCTTGAGTTTGTCGAGGTAGGGGAAGATAATCTCCGCCGGCGTGGTGGCGATGCCGGTGTCGAGAAGGACGATGTTGTCGCCCAGGAAGAGGTATTGAAAGAGGTTGCGTCCGCCGAACAGCGACTGAATCTGGTCAACGCCGAGGTAGAGCTCCATTGCTTCCTCCGCCGGGAAAAGTGCTCCGCCGAGTTGTACACCAACGCTCGCCGCGCGGTCAAATGAGTGGGGGCGGCGCGAGGCGCTTGACAGCGGGGGGCGAATTGTTTACCGTAAGCGCTTACATCAGCGTGCCCCGGCCCGCCCCGCTGGCCGGCGCGCGCCAAAATCCAGAGACGGGTTGCCCGAGGAGAGCGCTCGCGCCTCCTTCCGCGCGGCGGAACGGAACATCCGCTCCTGGCCGAACGGCGTTGGCAATTCCCTGACGAGAATTACTATGCCCAAAGAAAAGTTTGCTCTCGGAATCGATTTCGGTACGGAATCCGGTCGCGTGGTGGCCATTCGCGTCCGCGACGGCGAGGAGATCGCCGCCGCCGTCGTTCCCTACCCGGACGGCGTGCTCGACGAAAAGCTGCCCGGCGGATCCAAGCTCGAGCCGGACTGGGCGCTGCAAAATCCTCGCGATTACCTGCTGGTGGTGGAGAAGGGCGTGCCCAAGGTCCTGAAGGCTGCCCGGATCAAACCTGAAGACGTCGTCGGCATCGGCACCGACTTCACCGCCTCTTCGCCCCTGCCCGCGAAAAGCGACGGCACGCCGCTGTGCTGCTTGCCCCAGTATCGCAAGCAGCCGCACGCCTGGGTGAAGATCTGGAAGCACCACGCCGCGCAGCCCGAGGCCAACCGCATCAACGAAGTCGGACGCGCGCGCAACGAGGAGTTCATCCGCATCTATGGCGGCAAGTACTCTTCCGAGTGGTTCTTCTCCAAGCTCTTGCAGGTGCTCGACGAGGCGCCGGAAATCTACGACGCCACGGACAAGTTCATGGAGGGCGCCGACTGGATCGTCTGGCAACTGACGGGCCAGGAGCGCCGCAACACCTGCACGGCGGGCTACAAGGCCATGTGGGTGAAAGGCCAGGGATTTCCCTCGCGCGAGTTCTTCCGCGCCTTGCACCCGCGGATGGAAAACGTGATCGAGGAGAAAGTCGGGAACGCTTACTATGCGCTCGGCGAAAAGGCCGGCGGCCTGACGCCTTTCTGGGCAAAGAAGACGGGCCTCCAGGCAGGCACGCCGGTTTCCATCGGCAACGTGGACGCGCACGTTGCCGTGCCCGCCTGCACGGTGACCCAGCCGGGCTCGCTGGTGATGATCATGGGCACGTCAATCTGCCACATGGTGCTGGGGACCGAGAAGCGCATGGTGGAAGGCATGTGCGGCACCGTGGAGGACGGCATCGTGCCCGGGCTGTGGGGCTTCGAAGCGGGCCAGTCTGCCGTTGGCGACATCTTCGCCTGGTTCTTCGAGCACGGCGTGCCGGACTACATCCATCGCGAGGCGCGCAAGCTGAAGATCCCCCATCTGGCCGCGCTGGAGAAGCGAGCCGCAGCGCTCAAACCGGGCGAGTCGGGGCTGCTGGCGCTGGACTGGTGGAACGGCAACCGCTCAATCCTGGTGGACGTGGACTTGACGGGAATGCTCGTGGGCTTGACGCTCGCCACACGGGCGGAGGAGATTTATCGCGCGTTGATTGAGGCCACGGCCTTCGGCACGCGGCAAATCATCGAAGCCTTTGAGTCGAAGGGCATCCGCGTCGAACACCTGGTAGCTTGCGGCGGGCTGCCGGAGAAAAATCAACTCCTGATGCAGATCTACGCCGACGTCACGGGTCGCGACATCAAGCTGGCCGAGCGGCTGCAAACTTGTTCCGCGCTGGGTTCCGCCATGCACGGCGCGGTGGCGGCCGGGCGGGCGGCTGGCGGTTACGATTCCATCTTCGAGGCCGCCGAGCACATGGCCCACGTGCAGAAGCTGACTTATCGGCCGCGGCCCGAACACCATGAGGTCGATAATCGCCTCTTTCAGGAGTACCAGACCTTGCACGACTACTTCGGCCGCGGCACCAACGATGTAATGAAGCGGCTGAAGGGGCTGAAGCACGAGCAGACCGCGTAGCGCCGGGCTTCAGCCCGGCACAGGTGCCCGCCTGAAGGCGGGCGCGACTGCCAACTGTTAACTCGGTTATGGCTGACCGCTGACGGCTTTTGTCTATGCCGACCTTTGAGCAGCTCCGGCGCGAGGTGTGGGAGACGAACCTGGGGATCTTTCGCGCCGGGTTGGTCACCATGCACGCGGGCAACGCCAGCGGCATCGACCGCAAACGGGGCTTGGTAATCATCAAGCCGAGCGGCATGGATTACGACAAGCTGCGTCCGGCGGATATGGTGGTGGTGGACCTGGAAGGCCGCAAGCTCAAGGGCAAGTGGAAGCCCTCGGTGGACCTTCCTCACCATCTCTATCTCTACCAGCACCGGGCCGAGATCGGCGGCGTCATTCACACGCATTCGAACTACGCCACAGCCTTCGCCCTGCTGGGCCGGTCGATTCCAGTTTACCTGACGGCCATCGCCGACGAGTTCGGCGCGGAGGTGCCCTGCGCGCCTTACGTGGACAACATCGGCGACCACATCGGCGAGACCATCTTGCAGCACATGGGCAAGGCGCCCGCTATTCTGCTGGCCCAGCACGGCGTGTTCACCTGGGGCGCGACGCCGCGCGCCGCGCTGAAATCCGCCGTCATGCTCGAGGACATAGCCAAAACTTCCTTCCTGGCTCTGCTCGTCGGTGCGCCCAAGCCCTTGCCGCCCGAGGAGGTCCAGAAGTGGTATAACCGCTACCATTCGACGTACGGGCAGGAGAAGAAATCGTAGCTAGGCGCGCTGTAGCGGCGCTCTGTGAGCGCCAAAGGCACTCCGGACTCAAGGACGCGCTATGACCTCATCCCTCGTGTTGCCTCTCGCCTTCTGGGCGGCGCCCGAGGCGTCGACG
>JALHUF010000260.1 GCA_022866195.1 Terriglobia bacterium | reverse complement strand
GTACAGCGCTATCAAACAGCGTCATCCGAACGCTCTGCTGTTTTTCCGCTTAGGCGATTTCTACGAGCTCTTTTTCGAGGATGCGATTGTCGCAGCCAAGGAACTCCAGATCACCTTGACCTCGCGCAACAAGGAGAAGGGTCAGGCCGTGCCCATGTGCGGCGTTCCCTACCATGCCGCGGAGGGCTACATCGCCAAGCTGATCCGGCGCGGCTTCCGCGTGGCCATCTGCGACCAGATGGAAGATCCACGCCTCGCCAAGAAGCTGGTGAAGCGTGAGGTCACCCGCGTGGTGACGCCGGGTACTGCGGTGGATGCGCAGCTCCTGGAGCCCCGGGAGAACAATTACCTGGCCGCCGCCGTGGAGCGGGACGACGCGGTGGGGCTGGCATTCGCCGATCTTTCGACGGGCGATTTCCGCGCCACGGAATTTTCCGGGACTGAAGCCCGCGCGCGCTTTCAGGAAGAACTCGACCGCATGCGGCCGCGCGAGCTGCTCCTGCCCAGCGCCACCCGGCCCGAGGCTTCGTCCTGGGTCCCTTCCTCCAAGATCTCAGATTTGAAATCTGAGATTTCAAAAGCCACTGAAACCCGCCTGGAGGATTGGGTCTTCCACGCGGAGTATGGCGAGCGCCATCTCCGCGACCACTTCGGCGTGGCCACGCTGGCCGGCTATGGGTTGGAGAATCATCCCCTGGCCGTGGCCGCCGCGGGCGCCATCCTGCACTACGTCCGCGAGACGCAGCGCGGCTCGCTTTCCCATTTCGATGGCATCCGATACTACGAGCAGCAGGACTCGCTGCTCCTCGACCTGTCCACTCTGCGCAATCTGGAACTGCTGGAACCGGCATTCGGCGGCCCCCGGGACGCGACCCTGCTGGCGGCCCTCGACCACTGCATCACCTCGCTGGGCGCGCGGCTGCTCAAGAACTGGTTGCTGCGTCCCTCGCTCCTCCGTCCGGAGATCGAGGCCCGCTGGGAAGCGGTGGGAGAACTCGCCGCCAACACCATCGCCCGGGATGAATTGCGCCGCGTCCTCGCACACATCCAGGACCTGGAGCGCCTGCTCAGCAAGGTGCGGCTCGAGACCGCTAACGCCCGCGACCTGCTGGCCCTCAAACAGTCGTTCTACCACCTGCCGCTGGTCCGCCAGTACGTGCGCCGCCTCCAGGCCCCACGGCTGGTCGAACTCCATGATCACCTGGATGAGCTGAGCGACGTGCACGACGAGCTCGAGAGATCGATCCATCCCGAACCGCCGGCCCTCCTAACCGAGGGCAACCTCATCCGGCCCGGCTACCATGCCGAACTCGATGCACTCCGCAATCTGAGCCACAACAGCAAGCAGTTGCTTGCCCAGATCGAATCCCGCGAGCGCGAACGTACGCGCATCGCTTCGCTCAAGGTGCGGTTCAACAATGTCTTCGGCTATTACATCGAGGTCACCAAACCCAACCTGCCGCTGGTGCCGGCTGACTACGAGCGCAAACAAACCCTGGTCAATGCCGAGCGGTTTACCACGCCGGAGCTCAAGGATCTGGAGGTCCAGATCCTGGACGCCGAAGAAAGAATGCAGATTCTGGAACGCGAGCTGTTTGTGGAAATCCGCCGGCGAGTGGCCGCGGACGCCCGGCGCATCCGCCAGACCGCCCAGGTGCTGGCCGAGCTGGACGTGCTGGCCTGTTTTGCCTGGCTGGCGGCGGAGCGCAACTATCACCGGCCGGAATTCTCCGACGATGGAGAATTCCTCATCGTGCAAGGACGCCATCCGGTCATCGAACGCATCTGCGAGGCCGAGGAGGGCGGCAGGTTCATTCCTAACGACCTCTTTCTGAACCCGACCTCGGACCGCATCCTCATCATTACCGGCCCGAACATGGGCGGGAAATCAACCTACTTGCGGCAGGCCGCCCTCATCGCCTTGATGGCGCAGATGGGCAGCTTCGTGCCGGCCGAGCGCGCCAAGCTGCCGATTTTCGATCGCATCTTCACGCGCATCGGAGCTTCCGACAACCTGGCGCGCGGCCGGTCCACCTTCATGGTGGAGATGACGGAAGCTGCCAGCATCCTCAACACGGCCACGCCGCGTAGCTTGGTGCTGTTGGACGAAGTCGGGCGCGGCACGGCCACCTTTGACGGGCTGGCCATCGCCTGGGCCGTGGTCGAGCACCTGCAAACGCACTCGCAGGCCCGGACGCTGTTTGCCACGCACTACCACGAGCTGACGGAGCTGGCGGACCTGCTGCCGGGCGTGCGCAATTACCACGTCTCCGTCAAGGAATCCGGCTCCCATATCGTCTTTCTCCGCAAGGTCGAACCCGGCAGCGCCGACAAGAGTTACGGCATTGAGGTGGCGCGTCTGGCGGGCCTTCCGTCCAGCGTCGTGGCGCGGGCGCGCGAGATCCTGGCGCGCCACGAGCAAAGCGAACGTACCCTGAGCGAGCGCCTGGCCGCCCCGCCCGGCTCGCCCGAGCGGGAAGCTCTACAGTTGACCATCTTCACGCCCTTGAACGCCGAAATCGTGCGGGCCATCGAAGAGACCGACCTGGATAATCTGAAGCCCCTTGAGGCCCTCAATCTTCTCGCCGAGCTGAAAAAGCAAATCAAGCCATGAGTACCCTTCCACTCTCCGGACTGGGGCAACTGTTCATTCTGCAACTGACGGCAGCCGAGTGGAGCCCCAGTCTTGAGCGCCTGCTGCGCAGAAAACTCGGTTGTCCGGCTGTCGCCGTGGCCAGTCTGCCAGAACTCGCACGTGCCGGGGCGACAGTTGACCCGCGCGCCGTGCAGCAGCTTGCCGATGAACTGAAGGAGTGGCTTAAAGACTCTGATGACTAAACTCATCACGATGACGACAGAGAAGGTCGGAAGACGCTTGGCCCTCGGGCTTATGTCCGGGACGTCTACGGACGGCGTGGATGCAGCGCTCGTGGAGCTGCGCGGGCCAGCCCAGCAGCCGCGCCTTCGACTCCTCGCTTTTGTGTCGAATCCCTACCCGCAAGCTGTGCGCGAGCAGCTCCTGCACGCCGCAAGCGGCGAGCCAACCACCGCCGGCGCTATCAGCCAGCTTAACTTCCTGCTGGGTGAATTGTTTGCGGAAGCGGCGCTCCGGGCCTGCCGGCGCGCGGGCATTTCCCCCGGGCGTCTGGCAGTCATCGGCTCGCATGGGCAAACCATCTACCACCAAGGGGCACGAACGCTGGAGGCGGGCCGGTCCGTCTCGAGTACGCTTCAGATTGCCGAGCCCGCCGTGATCGCCGAGAGAACGGGCGTGCCGGTGGTGGCGGATTTCCGCACGGCGGATATGGCGGCAGGGGGCCAGGGCGCGCCGCTGGTGCCGATGGTGGATTATTTGCTGCTGCGTGATGACCGTGAGGGGCGCGTGGCGCTCAACATCGGAGGAATCGCAAACATCACGGTGATCCCTGCCGATGCGCGGCCGGAAGAAGTCTTTGGCTTTGACACGGGGCCTGGCACCCTGGTGATCGACGCCCTGGTCCGGCACTTCACGCGCGGAAGGAAAGCCTACGACGCGAGCGGGCGCTTCGCGGCGCGGGGCAGAGTAATTGAACCCTTGCTGGCTGAACTCCTCCGCCTGCCCTTCTTCCGGCAGCGGCCACCCAAGAGTGCCGGGCGCGAGCAATTCGGAGCCGAGTATGTCAGGCGTCATTTCCTGCGCCGGCGCGGCGCCCCGCCCCAAGACTTACTCCGCACCGCTACCGAATTGACGGCGCGAACCATTGCCGACGCGCTCGAGCGCTTCGTGTTC
>JALHUF010000259.1 GCA_022866195.1 Terriglobia bacterium | reverse complement strand
TCCTGAACGCCAAGCAGCACGAACGCGAAGCCCTGATCGTGGCCCAGACGGGGCGCATCGGTGCGGTGACCGTCTCGACCAACATGGCGGGGCGCGGCACCGACATCCTGCTGGGCGGCAATCCGGAATTCATGGCGCGGGAGGAATTCCGCCGGTCACCGGAAAAGTACCGCGAGCAGGGAATCGACCCCGAGCCGCCCGAGCGCCCGCCTGCCGGCTCGCCCGACGAAGTCTTCCAGGCTTACGTCGATGCCTACACCCGCTGGCGAACTACCTGGCTGGATTTTATGGCGCGCTTCAAAACGGTCACCGACACGGAACACGATCAGGTGGTCGAACTCGGCGGCCTGCACATCCTGGGCACGGAACGCCATGAGGCGCGACGCATCGATAACCAGTTGCGCGGGCGCGCCGGCCGCCAGGGCGATCCGGGCTCGTCGCGCTTCTATCTGTCGCTGGAAGACGACTTGCTGCGCATCTTTGCCGGGGAGCGCATTTCGAAAATCATGCACAGGCTGGGAATGGAAGAGGGCATCCCCATCGAGTCCCGCCTGATTAGCAAGCGCATCGAGGCGGCGCAGCGGGCGGTGGAAGGACAGAACTTCGAATCCCGCAAACACTTGCTGGAATATGACGACGTCATGAATAAGCAGCGTGAGGCCGTCTACGGCCTGCGCCGCCAATTGCTGGAGGGAAATGACCAGAAGGACTACATCCTGGACGCCACCGACCGCGTGGTCGATTGGCTGGTGACCACCTTCTGCCCCAAGCAGCAGCGCGCCGACGAGTGGAATGTGAAGGGCCTCAACACGGAGTTCTGGAGCCGCTTCGGGATCGACCTCCGGCAGCAGGAATTGAAGTTGGACCCCAGGCTTCTCGATCAGCTCATCGAGCAACTGAGGCGCCTGGTGCGCCAGCGCTACGAAGAGCGGGAAGGCGTGTGGACCGCCGAGCGCATGCGCATGCACGAGCGCATGATCATGCTTCAGGTGGTCGATACGCAGTGGAAAGATCACCTGCTGGCCATGGACCACCTGAAAGAGGGCATCGGGTTGCGCGGCTACGGCCAGCGCGATCCGCTGGTGGAGTACAAGCGCGAGTCCTTTGACATGTTTGAAGCCATGATGGACCGCGTGGAGGACGAAACCCTACGTTACCTCTTCCTGATGCGCACGCCGGAAGAAGAAGAGGAAATGATCCGGCAGTACCAGCGGCGCAAACGGCGCGAGCAGGCCCAGATGCAGATGATCGGCGCGGGCGCCGCCGAGAAACCCAAGCAGGTTATCCGCAAAGAGACAGTGGGCCGTAACGACCCCTGCCCTTGCGGCAGCGGCAAGAAATATAAGAAATGCCACGGCGCGGCGACCGCCACGCCACCGACGCCGGCAGGCGGCAAACCCAACCGACCTTCCGCCCCCTCTTAGAAACCCGCGCCAGCCTTTTCCGGAAGTACCGAAAACCCAGCGGGACCGGCAGCAGCCAACTCTCCGTCGGCGAAATCAATTCCTCGCGCGCGCCCACTGTTCCAGCCCCGCCGTTTTGCTATCCTCTGCGACTCCCTGGCCAAACTCGTTTTTCATTGTTGACAACGATGAGGAACGGCATGACCGGAGAGGTTTATGAAATGCAACAAGCCGGGCACGACCAACAAGACCCCGGTCTCGTGCATGTATCTTTTGCGCTGGCGGTGCCGGCGGTGATCTCGGCGACCATAACCCTGCTGGGCTGAAGGCGGGTGCTACGGGGCTTTCGGCAAGCGCTTCAGTTCAGTCGCTTCCAGCTTTTCGCCGTCGAATTTGAACACCACGCCTTCGCAAAAGCCGATCTCGCCGCCGAGTTCGGCGAGGTCGTAGCGGGCGCAGCCGTGCAGGGCGGCGGCCTCGAGGATGCCGCCGTGGGAGACGACCAGGGCGCGGCCCTCTTCTGGGAGCTTGCGAGCGACGCGCTTCACTGCTCCGAGAAACGTCTCGCCCTGCATGCGCAAGTAGTTCAGCGCTTCAGGGATTTCCCAGCAGGCGGCGAGCGGAATTGTGCCCCGCTCCTTGGCGAGCTTTGTGACCTCGGCGTCGTAAGGCTCCCAGGGATTGATGGCGGTGAAGGCCTCGTCAACTTCATAGCGCTCGAAGCCGAATACCTCGAGCGTTTCCCGCGCGCGTTCCTTGGGGCTGGAAACGCAGAGGTCGTAGTGGGAAGCGAGCAACGCACGCGCCCGCAGGGCCAATTCCCGGCCCTCTTCACTCAGCCCCTTGCCCGCGCCGCGTTTACCGTGACGAAAAACCTCGATGTACTTCATAAGTCAAAAGTCTAAAGTGTAAAGGGTAAAGGGTAAAGGGAAAAGGGTAAAGGGTAAAGGGTGAAGGATCAAGAGGGCCGGTCGTACCTCACTCACCCACGCAGGAGTTGGCCTCCTCGTACCTCCGGTTGACAGCTCAGCTAGACGAATTCGCTTAGCGCAATTTCGCTTTCGCATTGACAATGATCGCGGTGATGACAGCGTATAGTTCCTCGGTTTCGCGCGCCATAGCCGAAAGCCGCTCCTTGGGAACGATCCCGGATTCCCCCATGAGCCGCAGCCAATAGAGGCTCTCCTTGCTCTCCTTCTGTGCAATCCCGTATTTGTGGATGAAGTCCGCCCGACTTTCCGCGGACTGCGCTTCCTCAAGGTTAGCGCCGATGGATGTCGCCGAGCGAAGGAATTGCTTTCCGATCACGCGTGCCGCTCCGTCCTTGTGCTTTTCCAGCTCCTGATAGAGACGAATAGCGCGAACGGCGTAGGCAAGGCAGCGTTCCCGGATGTCCTGCGGCTTTTCGTTATTCATATCTCATCCACTCTCAGACAGCGCGCCTGCCTATACGCGGCAAGGTGTCATCTTACCCTTTACCCTTTACCCTTCATACTTCACCCTTTTTTGTCACGCCGCCTTTTTGACAGCCGCTCCGGCGGACGGCGTCCCCAGCAGCGTCCGCAGAGTCTCCAGGTATTTCTCGCCGCCCACCAGGAACACGTCGTTGTGCCCGGCGCCCTCGACCGCCAAAAACGTCTTCGGTTCGGGCGCCGCCTCGTACAGCCGCTGCCCCATAGCAAACGGAATCACTTCATCCCGCGTGCCATGGACAATCAGGATGGGACAGCGGACGTTCCCAATCTTCGCCAACGAATCGAACCGGCTCTGCGGAACGTATTCAAACAAGGGAATGCGAAAGGCCCGGCGCGCCATTTCCCTGCCAGAGGTAAAGGAACTCTCGACGATCAGGCCGCCGCATTCGTGCCGCGACGCCAAATCAATGGCCACAGCGCCGCCCAGGGATTGTCCGTAGACCACGATGTTCCTGGGCGCAAACCGCCGGATCTCGGTCAGATAGCGGCAGGCAGCCTCGGCATCCCGATAGACGCCGCGTTCATCCGGCGAGCCTTCACTTTTGCCATAACCGCGATAATCCAGCGCCAACACGTTCGTGCCGAGCTGCGCGAAGGATTT
>JALHUF010000027.1 GCA_022866195.1 Terriglobia bacterium | reverse complement strand
GGATGAGGACTCTTTCCGACTCCGGTATTGGTCCTCGGTCGCTGACTATCAGATCGCCGTCTTCCCTCAAAAGTCAAACCGCAAGAAATGTGTACTCCAGTGCATCATGCCGCCGGTTTCGGAGAAGCCTGCCAGAACTGATTTTTTGGAATGCATTCGCGAACAGGAGAAGACAGCCATAGCGGGTTCCGATTCCGTATATGTGCTGGGATGGAGTGTGCCGACCTCGGATAGCCAGCAAGAGACTCTTATCCGGGAAGTTGTCGCCCAAAGAACGAAAGGGTACGATGAAGTAGTGGTCGGGAATTTGGGGGAAACACCAGAGTATTTTTCACGCGTTCAGAACACATTTGAGGTTCCCAGGGAGCGCTTCAGAATTTGGAATTCGGGGTTTGTCAAGTTTGCGCAGGGGTTGAAAACGTCGAAAGAAACATAAGCGAGGTAGCGCAGAGTTTCGATTTGCTAAAACTCTGCGGCTCGTCCTCAGAGAAAGCGGCAGACTTCGCGGGTGGCGCCCCAACTTGTCGGGGCGATCATTGAACGGGATCAATCTTCGTAGCCACCGTATGACGAGAGGATGTTATCATACCTAGTTGGGGTTGACTGTAGGACGCGGGCGGGGCAGGGCGCCTCTCGAGCGCTTAGGAAGGGGAATGAAGCCATGACCGGAATTCAGTTCGTAACCGACGTTAAAGGGCGCAAGGTCGCCGTCCAGATTGACCTGAGAAAGCACCGGGCGCTCTGGGAGGATTTTTGGGATGTCCTGGTATCCGAGTCGCGCCGCAAGGAAAAGGGCATTCCCTACGAGGAATACCGGGCCAGCCGATTGAAGGGCCATCATCAGCGTGGCTAGATACTCTCTCGAAATAAAGCCATCTGCCGGGAAGGAACTGGATGCGCTCGATGATGCGCTGTTTTCCCGGATAGACCGCAAGATTATGGCACTTGCCGAGAACCCCCGTCCGCCAGGCTGCAAGAAGCTCAAAGGGTACAGAGACCAGTGGCGCATCCGCGTGGGCGATTACCGCGTCGTGTACACCATCGACGACCAAAAGCTTCTGGTGGAGGTGACGCGAATCCGCCACCGCAGGGACGTCTACGAGCAATGAAGCCTCGCCGATTTTAGCCTCCTCCAGAAATCGCAGAGCTACTACTCTCAGCCAGCCGCACGTGTGTGAGACCTGGGGCGGCCGCGTCGAGACGCGCAGACCTGAATAGGTCTGCGGCTTCTTCCCTCCTAAACGCAGTGACGAGTGCCTGCCCCGGTTCCCCTGAATGGATGCGGGCCGGGGACAAGTGACGAGCGGAAAGGTCGGCAGACAGTAGACGGTAGGCAGCAGACGGCGCAGAACGGGGACGAGCGGAAAAGTCCGTAGACACACGCGATCAATCTCCAGCCCTGCCTCTTTCCCTTGCCCAGGGACTTCCTCGGTTTGAGCACGGGTCATCCCACGCTGGACGTACCACGCGATACGTGGTAGTATGGGGCGGTGATCAAGAGTTTCCGCTCGCCGGAAACCGAGGAGCTGTTTCACTATCACCCCAGCAGACGGTTTCGAGCTTTCCAGCGGGTTGCTTTGCGAAAGCTACTTCAACTGCACGCGGCCACCGAACTTGGCGTTCTGGGCTCACCGCCGGGGAATCAGCTGGAGGCTTTACGGGGTGAGCGGAAGGGGCAGCATTCCATGCGGATTAACGAGCAGTGGAGAATCTGTTTTGTCTGGCGCGACGGCCATGCCTACAATGTGGAGATTGTTGATTATCACTAGGGAGAAACCATCATGAGCAAGCCGGGAGCCTTAATGCCGCCCGTCCATCCGGGAGAAATTCTGCGGGAGGACTTCATGAAGCCGCTCGGCCTGTCGATTAACAAGCTGGCGCTGGAGCTGCGCGTTCCCGCCACCCGCATCGGTGAGATCGTGCACGAGCGGCGCCGCATCACGGCCGACACCGCCTTGCGCCTGGCGCGCTATTTTCGCACCAATCCGGAATTCTGGCTCAACCTGCAGAACTTCTATGACCTGGAGGTGTCGAGGCGCTCCGGCACGGCCTTCGAGATCGTGCGGCAGGTGCATCCGGCCGCCGCACCGGCGTCGTGAGGCCGCCACATCGCCGCGCCTTCGGCGTAATCGCGGATCGCCATCAGAGGCCGGTAGCGGCTCCGCCACGTGGTTGGCAGTAGCAAGGCTTCTTCCCTCCTAAATGCAGTGACGAGTGCCCGCCCCGGTTCCCCTGAATGGATGCGGGCCGGGGACAAGTGACGAGCGGAAAGGTCGGCAGACAGTAGACGGTAGGCAGCAGACGGCGCAGAACGGGGACGAGCGGAAAAGTCGGTAGACACACGCGATCAATCTTCAGCCCTGTCCAACGAGAGGAGGCGGACATGCGACCGTGGGCAGCGAGGACAATCCGCGCATTTGCCATCGTCAATGTTTTACTCGTGATGTTCGGACTCTATTTTCTTGTAAGAACAGTTCTCCGCGTCTACGCGATGGGTGCTCATGATGACCTTCTTGCCTATTACGCTCAGGCATTCTACGGCAGGAGCATCATCAACCTTCTTTTTCTCCTGGCTTTGCTTGCTGGAAGCGCCTTTCTCTGGCGGCTGCAACGCCGGGGCTTGTGGATCTGTAATATTGTTTTTGGCGGCGAGATCCTGTATTTCTTCGCTACGGGACTCTTCATAGTTCTCTCGATATTTGTGGGAGGGAAGATCGCGCTCATCGGCCACAGCATGGCGGCTGCGGGTGGAACAGGTAACATGGGCATAGCTGCGCAGCTTCTCACAGGGTATCCAATAATCGCGCTCATCGTCCTCAACATCGCTTATCGCAAACTCCATCGATGCGAGGCTTGACCGGCGCCCCGCCTGATCGTCCGGTTTACCTGCAAATGAAGGTGCCACTATTCGCCGGCTGGCGCAGATCCCGGCGGGTGGCGCATACATTCCGCTCTGTGCGATGTGTGCGGTTGAGGCCGGGACTCAAAGAGTGAGTGCGCGCTGCCGCGGCGGGGAAAATCAGAGATTGGAGAGGGCAGATTTCAGATTGTCTAATTCATCTTGACGCGCTGGGCAAATTTCATCCGATCCTGCTTGCCTCGGCATCCCATGTCAAAATTACATCGCGTCGTGATATACACGATCGTGGCAACATTTCAAAGCACCCACGCCTCACGCCTCTGGCCGGTGGCGGCGCGGGCGCTTGTTGGCCTCCAGGATTTTCTTGCGTAGCCGAATGGACTGTGGCGTGACCTCCACGAACTCATCCTCTGCGATGAACTCGATGGCCTGCTCCAGGCTGAGCGGTCGCGGAGGGATGAGCCGAATCGCCTCGTCAGCCACGGAGGCGCGCATGTTGGTCTGCTTTTTCTCCTTCACCGCGTTCACGTCCATGTCGTCCCAGCGCGCGTTCTCGCCGACCACCATGCCTTCGTAGACTTCCACGCCCGGGCCCACAAACAGCTCGCCGCGCTCCTGCAGGTTATAGAGCGCGTATCCCGTCGTCCTGCCGGCGCGGTCGGCGATCAACGAACCTGTCAGCCGTCGCGGAATGTCTCCCTGCCAGTCGCTGTAGCCGTCGAAGAGTATATTCATCACGGCCGTGCCGCGCGTGTCTTTCAGGATTTCGCTGCGCAGCCCGATCAACCCACGCGAGGGAATCACGAACTCCAGGCGCACGCGCCCCCTGGGCCTACCGTGCCCCACCATCTTGGTGTTGATGCCCTTGCGGCTGCCGATTTTCTGCATCAGCACGCCCACGAACGCCGCGGGGCAATCGAGGATGAGCTGCTCGACCGGTTCCTGGATTTTTCCGTTAACTTCGTGCGTCACGGTTTCCGGCTTGCCCACCGCCAGCGCGTACCCCTCGCGCCGCATGGTCTCAATCAGGATGGCCAGATGCAGTTCGCCGCGGCCCAGCACTTTGAACGAGTCGGTGGTCTCCGCCTCTTCCACCCGCAGGGCGACGTTCGTCAACAGCTCCTTCTCCAGCCGCTCCCGTATATGTCGCGATGTGACATAAGTCCCTTCGCGGCCGGAGAAGGGTGAGGTATTCACGGTGAACACCATGGAGATGGTGGGCTCGTCGACGGGCACGTGCACCAACGCGCGCGGTGTTTCCATATTTGTAACCGTCTCACCGATGGTAATACCTTCGACTCCGGCGATCGCCACGATCTCGCCCGCTTCGGCGCGGTCAATATCGAGCCGCTCCAGGCCGGCGAAGCCGTAAAGCTTGGTGATGCGCGTCTTCTGGTTCGTGCCGTCCAGCTTGACAATGGCCACCTCGTCGCCACGATGGAGGGTGCCCGAAAAGATTCGACCGATGGCCAGGCGTCCGTGGTATTCGCTGTAATCCAGGTTCGCCACCAGCAACTGCAGCACCTCGGCCGGGTCGCCGGCGGGAGCAGGAATATGCTTCAGGATCGCCTCGAACAGCGGTTTCAGGCTGTCCGACGGCTCGTCGAGCCGGGTCATGGCCACGCCACGGCGCGCGTTGGCGTAAAGGATGGGAAAATCCAGCTG
>JALHUF010000258.1 GCA_022866195.1 Terriglobia bacterium | reverse complement strand
GGAACCGTCGGGTGGCGCGCATGCCGACCCCGCCCAGGCCGCGGCGTTGTTGCACCCTCTTCTGGCGGAGAGCCTGCAACAACTCAGCGCCCTTCCCGCCGAGGAACTGCTTCGCCAGCGGTACGAACGCCTGCGGAACCTCGCCACCTTTGTCGGTGAGGGCTGAACGCCGCGCTATTAGTGGCGCCGGGCAACCGGAGGAACCCTGCCGCTTGCAAGCGATTTCAAGCGCTCCTCTGGTTCGGCTTTTTCCCGGTGCCCAGAACGCAGCGCGGGCGAAGCCCAGAAGCGACTGGCCGAAGTGGAATCGCTTCCAGCCGTAAGCGCATCCCCCTTCTCAAGCCGCTCCAGCAGCAGGCCTGGCATGAGCCCTCGTGCGGTGTGACGCTTTTCAAACTTTGGTCCAGGCCGTTTTGACGCCCGCAGCAGGGCAAGTGGCGGTTGGACAAAGTGTCGCTGTCAGCGCTACCGAGGAAGCTGCGATTTTTCACTTGACAGGGGTAGGGATGGGTGCTATACGCTGGGGTGCAAGCGCTTGCAGTGAGGCTGCTCGTTGGTCTGTTAACCTCGCCACGAGAAGCTAATTCGACCGCCGCAGAATTTGAAAAGCCAGCCCGCTGGAGCGCGCATAGCAATTCTTGGCGTCGGGATTGGCACAGTATAGAGGAGGGAATTATGAAGAGGGGAACTATTGTATTTGGGCTGTTGGCCCAATTGCTCATGGCGGGATTCCTCTGGGCACAGGCGGACCGCGGAGCAATCACTGGCACGGTCACGGACCCGACCGGAGCCGTTGTGCCTGGCGTCCAAGTGACGGCAACCAATGCCGACACCAAAGTCCAGACCAGCGCCACCACCAATGACGTAGGTCTGTACTCCATTCTGAATCTTCCCATTGGAAGATACACCGTCGCTTTCAGCAAACAGGGCTTCAAGACCTATGACCGGAGCGGCATCACGGTGGGGATCGCGCAAGTGGTGCGATTGGATGCCGCGCTGCAAGTGGGGGCCGTAACGGAAAGCGTCACGGTTACCGCCGAGGCCAGCATTCTAGAGACCAGCCAAACGCAAGTGGGCAGCGGCATGCGGAGCCAGGTGGTTACCGACTTGCCGCTTACCGTCAGTGGCGGCCGGTCGCTGGAAAACTTCGCCTACGCCGTCGTTCCCACCGTCGAGGGTGACAACTGGACTTCGCACATTGCCGGGAGCCTAGCGTTCACCAAGGAAGTCCTGATTGACGGGACTTCGGCCGTAGTGCAGATCGGTGGCCACATCGGCGAATCCAGCCCCAGCATGGAAGCTGTCGAAGAGTTCAAAGTTGAAACGAGCGGGGTCCGCGCCGAGGATGGTCGTACGGGGGGCGGGGCCTACAAATTCACCCTGAAATCGGGCACCAATACCTTCCACGGCAGCGCCTTCGGGTTCCTACACAATGAGCTGCTGAATGCCAACACGTGGCAGAACAACTTTGCCGGAAACAAGCGGGACAGGGACCGCCAATTCGTGTATGGTTTCAGCGCCGGCGGCCCCCTCATCAAGAACAAGACCTTCGTCTTCGGGGCCTTCGAGAAGTACATGCAGGAAAGGTTTGTCTTAGGGTCTTTGGACAAGACCGTGCCGATACCTGATTTCCTCGACGGCAATTTCAGCGCGTTGCTCGATACCAACAATGTGCTGGGAACCGATCGTCTGGGCCGTCCGGTGTACTCAGGGATGATTTATGACCCGGCCACGCAGCGCACCGTCACGGCAGGCGCCGTCGATCCGGTCACGGGCTTGACCGCGGCCCGGAGCGGGATGGTCCGCGACGGCTTCGGTTTTGATCTCCTTACCGGTTTGCCGATTACTGGCGACGCGAATGTCATCCCGTCCGGTAGATTCAGCGACGTGTCGTCGAAGATCGTGGACATCTTCCGGACCTCCTATGCACCCATGGGGCCGGGGCTGGTCAACAACAGCGCCATCACTCGCCAGAACGACCCCTGGTTCCACCAGACGCAGCTCACCTTCAAAGCTGACCACAATTTCTCGGACAAGAACAAACTCAGTGGGCACTTCGTCTGGACAGAACGGCCGCGCATCCTGGTGGACCAAGGGGGCATCTGGGACCCCAAGGATCCCAACAAGGCCGGAGGGCCGCTGGCCAACTCGCGCAAGCAAGAGGTCACCAGCCGCCGGTTCGCTTTGAACCAGACCTCCAGCATTTCGCCGAATGTGCTGAATGTACTCAGCTTCACTTACGGCCGCTACCGGAACCCCAGTTACACGGAGGCATCAAAGACGCAAGATTGGCCTGAGTTCCTCGGGTTCGGCACGACGGGCGCCAGGAACTTCCCGGTGATCACCTTCGGGCCTGATACCCGGCCCACAGTCAACGGCGTGGGGACAGAGCGGATCGGAGCTAGCTGGTCGGATTTCTATGTCTCCAATATTTACATTGCGAACGAGGCTCTCACCTGGGTCACGGGCCGGCACACCCTGAAGTTCGGTGTGGACATGCGCTTCATGCAGCTAAGCAGCCACGCGTCTACGCCGTACTTGAACTTCGGCTTCGACGCGTACCAAACCGGCGCTCCCGGGGAAGCTTGGCAGAACAATGTGGGCTTTGGGTTTGCCAGCTTCCTGCTAGGGGCGGTTAACAGTGCCACCCAGCAGACGCCTTGGGACCTCTATGGACGGCGCAAGACGTTCTCGGTCTTCGCCCAGGACGATTTCAAGGTGAACAGCAAGTTGACCCTCACGTATGACCTGCGGTGGGAAGTTACTCTTCCGTACCACGAGAAGTATGGCCATTGGGCCAACTTCGACAAGCAGGCTATCAGCCAGTCGTTCGGAGTGCCCGGGACACTGGTTTTTGCCAAGGACGGCAAGGACAGTTTCGAAACCGCGCGCGACTGGAAGGCATTCGCGCCGCACGTGGGAGTAGCGTACCAGCTTACCCCCCTGGCGGTAATCCGTGGGGCCTACGGTGTCTTCTACTCGCCCCTCGGTATGAACTATTGGTTCGGCGTGCCGTACGGCTTCGCGCCGGGTTATCGTGGAGTCAACCGCGTTCTGCAAAACTCCGACCAAACCCCCGCCTTCGACTGGGACAGTGGGTATCCCGGCGTATTCGAGCCCCCTGTCAAGGATCCCGATTTCGCTCAGTGGGGAATGGTTAACGTGAATCCTCGCAGCCTCTTCGCCGGTTATGTACACCAGTGGAACCTGGGCGCACAGTTTGAGCTCGGCAGGGACCTGCGCTTTGACGTCATGTACACTGGGAACCGGGGGAAGCGGCTGCAAAGCGGCAACCTGGAAGGGAACCAGCCCGACATAAAAGCCTTGTCCCGGCTGATCAATTCCTGGAGCGAATGGAACTGGGTCTGGGATGAAGGTTCGGCGGCCGCCTCGGGTGTCCCCTATCCCTACCCGGGCTTCTCCTCCTATTCCTTCGCCGCCTTGCTCCCGTACCCACAGGTTTGGCAGAACGGGGTTTGGGGCGGACCCATCCTGCACGTGGGTTCGCCGCTGGGGAAGTCCGACTACAACTCCCTTTACTTTTCTCTGACCAAGCGCTCAACGCGCGGCTTGGCCACCCAGCTCAGTTACACGCTAGGAAGCTCCCACGGCAACCTTCAGGATTCCTATGGAGGGTTCCAGGAGACCTGGTATACCGGCCCGCTCCAGGACGTGACCAAACTGGACGAGGAAGCCAGGGCGCCGCTCTTCTACGATCAGAAGCATATCGTCAAGGGCTACGTCATGTACGAGTTGCCTTTCGGGAAGGGCAAGCGTTTCGCCTCCGATGCCGGCGGGGTCCTTAACGCCTTCGTCGGCGGATGGACCCTCGGCACCATGATCAAGTACAACTCCGGCTCTCCGATCGGGGTAAACTCCAACAACTGGTACGCCGGCTGGGAAAGGCCCATTTACGCGGTCCGGAACCCCGACGGCAACTACCAGCGCACGTTCAAGGCCGAGAACTTCAACTATGGCGACCCCGGCGCCGCGGGAAACCTCTACTTCGATCCTGCCAACTTCTCCAATCCCGCTTACGGCGATCTGGGCACGGTGCCGATGTACCGCAGTGATTTCCGCGGCTTCGGCTATTCGAACGAAGATGTAACGCTCCTGAAGAACTTCCGGTTTGCCGAGCGGTTCAGAATGCAGTTCCGTATTGACATGTTAAATATCTTCAACCGGCATCACTTCCGGGATCCCAACACCAACATTGGCAATCCTTCGGGGCAGCCCTTTGGCTACGTAACTGGCATTGTTGGCTCACCCCGTGAGGGACAGATTGGTGCCCGGTTCGAGTGGTAACCACCTAACACTGAGTAGGGGCGGGTTTCAAACCCGCCCCTGCTTTCTTTCCCGCCTCGAAGAAACTCGCCCGAAGGAGAATTCCCTTGTCCACCCTGTCACTCTTGGCCTCAAAATCTAACGCTGGCCGTCGGGGCTTTGTTGTCTGCGCGCTGCTTCTGTTCCTTGCCTGGGCGGGCATGCCGGCTTGGGCGTCAGGCTACCACGTGGATTCAGCTTCTGGAAACGATTCGCGTTCCGGCCTGAGCCCAGCCGAAGCCTGGCGCTCGCTCGAGAAGGTCAATGCCAAGACGTTCCAGCCGGGCGACGAAATCGTGTTGAAGCGGGGCGGGCGCTGGCAGGGCACGCTTCAGCCGAAAGGAAGCGTGACACCACAAAAACCCATCCGCCTGGCCGCCTACGGGGAAGGAGCGCGGCCGTTCATTGACGGCGGCGCTGGCCCCGCCGTGCTTATCTATAACCAGGACGCCTGGATCATCGAAGGGCTGGAAGTCACCAACAGCAAGGATTCCAAGCAGGATGCCATGAGGGTCTGGGCCGGGCCACGACAACCGCACTATCGTTTTATCCGCATTCGTGACTGCGTGGCCCACGACGCCGGTGGCTCCGGCATCCATGTGGGCGAAGGGACCTACGGCAACTACGACGATGTGGTCATCGAGAATTGCGTCTCCTATAACAACCAGGACAGCGGAATCTTCATCCAGGGCAGGGATTTCGCCGAGGTCCGCGGACTCGCCATCCGGCGCTCAGTGGCTTACGGCAACGGTTGGGACGGTATCAAGATTTACAGCGGCCGCGACGGCGTCATCGAATACTGCACGGCCTACCGCAATGGTTGGAAACAGGATGCGCGCGTCGGTATCTGGTGCTGGAACTCCGAGAACATCGTCATCCAGTTCTGTGAAGCCTACGAAAACGTCACTCCCGGCGTCCACGATGGCGGCGGGTTCGACATCGACTGGTCCTGCCTGAACTGCGTTATTCAATACTGCTACTCGCACGACAACGACGGGGCGGGGTACCTCTTCATGGGCAGTGGCCGCGGGTTCACTACGCGCTCTGCCGTGCGTTTCAATATCTCCCAGAATGATGGCCGCAAGAACGACTACGGCGGCATCCTCTGCTATGGAACGCTCCAGGATTCCGACGTTTACAACAACGTCTTCTTCTTCAAGGGCGCAGAGGCCGGAGCCGCCATTCACTTCCGCGGAGATAAGGAGGCTGGCTTTCCCTCGAACGTCCGCGTGTTCAACAACCTTGCCATCGCAGCCGACGGGCGGGCCGTGCTGCGCGTCCCGGCTGAAGCCGCAGCGGGGAACACCAGCTTCAACTTCAATGCCTACTTTTCGCTCTCAGCCCTGAACATGGTCTGGGGGGAGAAGGAGTTTTCCGATTTCGAGGCCTTCCGGAAAGCCTCAGAACAGGAGAGTCACGGGCTGCTGGCAGACCCGCGCTTGAAGGCGGCAGGGCAGGGAGGTCTGGGGCGGCTGCCGCTTGACGCCTACCGGCTGCTGCCGGATTCCCCCTGCCGGCAAGCGGGAACTGAATACACTCTTGATTACGGGACCCTGGACTATTGGGGGAAGGCGCTCCGCGCGCTGAAGAAGATGAACATTGGCGCTGAGCAATAATCTCGGCAGTCTGCGCGAGGCGGCGCGAAGTGAATCCCCGCTCGCGACAGGTACAGCCACAGAACCACCAGCTTATTTCCGCCACCGCCGGACGCGGGCCGAACGCGCCTGACCGCAGCTATGCTATAGTTGGTCCGGGCGCGCTCTCTAAGGACCGAACGCTGTTCGCCCGCGGACCATGGAAGTGTGTGTTGCTGACCTCGCCCTCCTTCTCTTAGCGTTCCTATCCCCTGCCTCTCAAGGCCAACTCTACGACGACGCCTTCGTGACCGCCGAGCAGTACTATCGCGAGGGCAAGGCGGCGGAAGCGGAGGCGCTTTGTGCTCGCATCGGCCCCGGCCACCCCGACTATCCTCAGGCCCAGTTGCGTCTGGGAACGATCTTCTACTCCACCGGGCGGCCGCTCCTCGCGGAGCGGTGCCTGCGGGAGAGCTTGCGGTTTCACGAATCAGCGGAAACCTACTGCTTGCTGGCGGGCGCGCAGTTCAATCAGGAGAAATTCGACGCGGCCTACGAGTCTGCCAAGAAAGCTCTCCAGCTCGACGATAAGTACGCCAAGGCGCACACGGCCCTCGCGATGATTTACACCGCCCGCAAGGACTGGCCACACGCCGACGCGGCCTACCGCGAATCCCTGCGGCTGGACGACAAGGATTCAAACACGTGGTTTCTCTTCGGGCGCGCGTATTTCTTCCGCAATGAGTTCGGAAAAGCCAAGGAGACGTTCGAGACTGCCCTCAAGCTCAACCCGCAAAGCGTCCGCACGTATGAGAATCTGGCACTAACCCTGGATTTGCTGGGCCAGCCCGCCGCCGCAGAGAAAATGTTCGCGCAGGGGCTCCAGGTAAATCGGCGCGGGCCGCGTCCCGAGGCGCGAATCTACATCGCTTACGCCAGCTTTCTTTTCAAACTTGACCGCCTCAGGGAAAGCGCAGCACAGTTGCGGGAGGCCCTCAAGCTCGAGCCCCAAAACTCCGACGCCCACTACGAATTGGCAAGAGTGCTCTTTCGTCTGAAACAGTGGACCGAAGCAGCCCAGCAGGCAGAAGCGGCCCTGCGCACGGGCAAACCCGACCGCCGCGTTCACTTCCTGCTGTCGCGCATCTACACCGCGCTGGGCGACCAGGAGGCAGCCGCGTTGCACGCGCAGCGCGCTGCTCTCCTTGCTGACTAGCCGCGTTGACTGCTCCCGCTTACGGTTGCTTCCCCTCAGGTTCTCGAACGGTGAGGATTTGCTCGGCGGGGACGTTGCGCAGCTCCTGTCGCACTCCGCTGGGCCAGCGAATTTCTAAACGCGTGACTACCGTATCCTGAGCAAGGCCGAAATGCACGCGGCGACTGCTGGAGCTGGCATAGCCGACGCTGGTTGTAACGTGGTTGTACTGAACGCCGCTGGCCGATTCCAACCGGATTTGGGCACCGATCCCGTCGCGGTTGCTGCGCGTGCCCACCGTCTTGACCAGCAGCCAGTGATTCCCGCCTGGGGAAACGTTCCGGAAAACTTCCGCCGGCCCGTCGAAGCGCGAGACGACAACATCCATCCGGCCGTCGTTGTCCAGGTCTCCGAAGGCGCAACCGCGATGGGCAGCAGCCACCTGAAAGTCCTCCCCGGCGGAGGCGGAGACATCCACGAACCTGTCTCCCGCATTGGCAAAGATGGAGTTCCTCTGCTGGAAGGGGACGTTCATCTCGAATCCAATGTTGTCGTTGACGTGGGAATTGACGGAGAACAGGTCCTTGCGTCCGTCGTTATTGAGGTCGAAGATGCCGTTGCTCCAGCCGCTCGAGAAGATGCTCAGCCGGCCCAGGCCGCTCGGATGGGTGAAATCGTCGAAGATGCCCCCGCCCTCGTTGTGGAAGTAGCTGAAGGTTTCGTTGGAGATGGCCGTGACAAAGATATCGGGGCGGCCGTCATTGTCCACATCGCGAAAATCTGCTCCCATGTAAGACAACGCCGAGCCGTCGCCGTTGTAGGCTACACCCGCCTGGAGTCCGCGCTCGCTGAAGGTCCCGTCGCCATTGTTGTGAAACAGAAAGTTGCGGGTGGTGTCGTTGGCCACGAAGACGTCCAGGTAGCCATCCGCGTCGTAGTCCGCGAAGGCCACACCCATACCTTTGCCCAGATGCTGGCGGATGCCCGCGGCCGCAGAGACCTCCGTGAACGTGCCATCGCGGTTGTTGTGGTAGAGGGCATCGGGCAGGGGATCGAACTTCGAGGGATGACAGTAGGCGCGCACGCCCGTGAACTCGGAGCCGCAGAAAGGGTCTTTGTCGAGACCCCAAACGCAATAATTCACCACAAACAGGTCTAGCCACCCGTCGTTGTCGTAATCAAACCAGCCGGCACAGATGGACCAGGTCTTGCCTCGCTGGGGGTCGAGGCCTTTCAGCCCCGCCGCCTCGGTCACGTCCGTGAACGTCCCATCCCCATTGTTGTGAAACAGTTGGTTGCGGTTGACGCCGACCACATAGAGATCTTCCCAACCATCGTTGTCGTAGTCGCCGACGGCCACACCCATCGAGTAGCCCTCGCCTTTCACGCCGGCGCGGGCGGTGACGTCAGTGAAGGTGCCGTTGCCGTTGTT
>JALHUF010000257.1 GCA_022866195.1 Terriglobia bacterium | reverse complement strand
CGGGCAGGAAGGAAGCGGGGGCGGCTCCGCCGCCTCCGTCACCCTTGCCCCGGGGGCCGGCGCGCCACACACGCTACCCCCTGTGTCCCTGGATCGCTCTCGAACCATGGTTCTAGCCTAGCAGGTCAAAATGAGACGGTGGCGACTGGTGAGACGGGTGAGACGGGTGAGACAGTTTTTTATCTGCTTGATTTCACGACTGATATTGCGCCGCCAATCCGCTTTGCAGCTCGTGAGCGAACAAGCGTTGTGCGCCCCTGGGGTAAAAATGTGACCCCGGGCGAGGCTTAAGATAAAGGAGGCTTGCCCTGGAGGACTACAACTGATACAAGACCCTGCACAGCCTTTGGGTTGACTGGAGACCAACGGAAATGTGGCTCAGAGGTCATGCCTTGGTGGTTGGCGTGTTGCTGCTGTGGTGTCTGCAGGCAGCGGCGAGGTCCGACATCCCCCAATGGACACGCTTCGCAGCGCAGTTCACCAGCGCTGCGGAATACGACAATCCTGTGCAGGACGTACAGGTGGAAGTGGAATTCACCTCCGCCCGCGGTAAGAGCCAAACCGTTCTCGCCTTCTGGGATGGCGGGAAGGTCTGGAAGGTGCGTTTCTCCCCCGCTGAGACGGGAAAGTGGACCTACCGTACGCGTTGCTCACGCGCGGCGGATACGGGATTGAACAATCAGGCAGGCGAATTCATCTGCGTGCCTTACCCGGGGACTAATCTCCTCTATCGGCACGGCGCGCTGCGCGTTTCGGATAATCGGCGCTACCTCGTTCATGCCGACGGCACGCCGTTCTTCTGGCTGTCGGACACCGCCTGGAACGGCGCGCTGAAGTCCGACGCGCGGAGTTGGGCGAGTTACCTGAGCGACCGTGCCAGCAAGGGATTCACCGCGGTCCAGTTCGTAACCACGCAGTGGCTGGCGGCCGCGGGGAATGCCGACCTGCGGCTCGCCTACCTAGGCCGGGAGAGAATTTGGATTGATCCGGTTTTCTACCAGTGGATGGACGAGCGCATCGACGCCTTGAACGCTCACGGCCTGGTAGCCGCGCCGGTTCTGATCTGGGCGGCCCACTGGAACAAGCGCACGCTCGATTTGAACCCGGGCACCTCTCTCCCGGACGATCAGATCGTCCTCCTCGCGCGCTACCTGGTGGCGCGTTATGGTGCGCACCAGGTGATCTGGATTCTCGCCGGCGACAGCGACTATCGCGGCGAGCGCGCCGAGCGCTGGAAAAAGATTGGCCGGGCGGTTTTCGGAGCGCAGCCCAGCCGCCTGGCGACGATGCATCCGGCGGGCCAGGAGTGGGTGGCCGACGAGTTTCGTCACGAGCCCTGGTTCAGCTTCAACGGCTACCAGAGCGGCCACGGCGATAGCGATGAGGCTATGCGCTGGCTGGTGGAAGGTCCGCCCAGCCAGGACTGGAAAACTGAACCGCATCACCCCATCATCAACCTGGAACCGAACTACGAGGGCCACAAGGGCTACACGCATAGGAAGCCTTTTGATGCTCACGCGGTGCGGCGCGCCGCTTACTGCAGCTTGCTGGTGTCGCCGCCGGCCGGAGTCAGCTACGGCGGGCACGGGATTTGGAGCTGGGAGCTGAAATCCAACGAGCCCATGAACCATCCGGGGACCGGCGTCTCGCCACCCTGGCAGGAAGCGATTCGCCTGCCCGGCAGCACCAGCATGAAGCATCTGAAAACCCTGTTCACCTCCCTCGCGTGGTGGCGGCTGCGCCCCGCGCCGGAGCTGCTGATGGAGCAGCCGGGAGCCAACGACCCGAGCCGGTTTGTGGCGGTGGCCAAGGCGGAAGACGGTGCCTGGGCCCTGGCTTATCTGCCGGCGGGCGGCTCCATCGCGTTGCGCACAGAGCAACTCGCGAACGGTGGGCTGGCACGCTGGTTCAATCCGCGAGCGGGTACCTGGCACAGCTCCGTCGCGGTGACGCAGAACCCGACTCGGTTCACGGCCCCGGACGCAGAGGACTGGGTGCTCTGGATCGGTCCCAAGCCGGCGCCTACAGGCGCAAGGCGATAGGGACGCCTTGCCTCGGAAATGGGAGAGAGGTCAGAAGGTGAGCGGAGCGCGGCGTGAAGCTATCGGGCTGTCCCCTGTAGACGGCGAGCGGGGAGTCTCTTCAGTCATATCCTCAGAGGGGGCTCATATGGCGACCCAAATTAGACACGTAGTATTTCAGCGTTCATTTGTTGTCTTATTATTGATGGCTGTTGTAATCCCGGTGCAGGCGTGGCCGGCAGACGACGGCACGATCGTCGTCCATACCGGCGAAGTGGTCCACGCGCGGTTTGGCGGGGTGGGTTTCCACACCTCGTGGCACCCGACGACGCGTGAGCACTTTGAGCAGATCCTCGGAAAGCGCTGGCGGGAGCTGGCGCCCCGGTTCGCGCGCGTGACGCATTCCTGGGCCGAGGGAAAACCCGGCGTCAGCGATCCGAAAGCCCTGGAGGCGCTGGCGCGCTACCTCAGCTTCATGAAGCAGGATGCGTCCACCGAGGTGTATCTGACCACCATGGGCCCAGGCGATGTTCCCGCCGGCCCGCAACGGGACGCCTACGCCGCGGCCGTGGCCAGCGATCTGGAGTATCTCATCCGCCACGGCGCGACCAACGTGAAGTACTACTGCTTCACGAACGAGTTGTCCGTGCGAGAGTGGGCGGATTTGAGGAACGACCTCCCGACGTTTCGCGACTATCAGCAGCGGATTCACGACGAGCTGCAGCGTCGCAACCTGGATGTCCAGCTGCTGGCGACCGACGCGTCTCCCGTCCGTTACTGGAACACGCTGGAGTGGGCGGCGGAGAACATGGACGACATCACCGGCGTGTATGGCAGCCACCATTACGTGGAAACGGACGACCCGGCGGACATGAACTTCTATTCCTGGTTCCTGGGAAGGTGCACGTGGGCCGCCAGCCTGGCGCGGAAGAAGAACAAGAACTTCCTCCTGGGCGAATTCGGGTCGCGGCAGTATTTCGACAAGAAGTACGGATACCGCTGGGACACCTGCCTGCATTACGGCACGCCCCGCGAGCCGATGGCCGCGCTGCAGGTGGCGGAGGCAGCGCTGGCCGCCATCAACGGCGGCGTTTACGCCATGGGCTACTGGACGTTCACGGATTATCCCGAGTGGTCCGGCGAGCCGTATATCAACCAATGGGGTGTGTTCAAGTGGGCCACCAACGGCTCCGAGACCCGCGCGCCCTACTATTCCTACGGGCTGCTGACGAAGTTCTGCGGTGGGCCGGCAACGGTGTTTCGCGTGGAGGCGCGCGACCCGAAGCTGCGCGTGGCGGCCCTGCGACATCAGGATCGGGATACCTGGAGCATCGCGGTCATCAATCGTAATTCGGGGCCGGTCAAGATCGCGTTGCGCCTGGAGGGCGCGCCGGTTTCCGCGGACTTCCGCAAGTACGTCTACGATCCGGCGCAAGTGCCCAAGACCGAAGACGGCGATTTGCAGGAACCCACCGGCAAGGTCGCGATGCGGCAAGGAGAGTTGCAGGACACGGTCGGCCCCGACCAACTGGCCTTGTACACGACGCGCTATGATGATGCGCCTCCGGCCCCGGTCCAGGGCCTGAAGGTGATTCCGATGGAAGACGCGCGCCGGCTCGTCTGGGAAGCCAACAGCGAGCCCGATCTCTGTTATTACCGTGTCTTCCACAACCGTGTGCGCATCGTTTCGACGATCACGACGGAGTTCGTGGACACGGGACCCGAACGACTCAAGCCGTGGGAGTACGAGGTGGTCGCGGTGGACCAATCCGGCAACGCCTCGGAGCCACGCGCGCAGAAACCCCCGCCAGCGGGAACGCCATAACAAAACCAGCGACGCGGGGCGTTGCCCCTCCTCACTCGATAGGAGTGGAGGACAACTCAAGAGAAGGAAGCGGTCAAGCATGCGGGCTGTCGTGCAGCGAGTGAGTCGAGCCGAAGTGCGTGTGGAGGGCCGGGTGGTGGGCGAGATTGGCCGCGGCCTGCTGGTGCTGGTGGGCATCGCGCGGGAGGACACGGCTGAGACGGGAAAGGTGCTGGCGGAGAAGATTGCCCACCTGCGCGTCTTCGACGATGAGCAAGGCCGCATGAATCGCTCGCTTCTGGAAACAGGTGGCGCCGCGCTGTGCGTTTCGCAGTTCACGCTTTACGGCGACTGTCGCAAGGGCCGGCGGCCCAGCTACGACCGCGCCGCCCCGCCCGAGGCCGCGCAGGCTCTTTACGACTCCTTCGTCGTATCGCTGCGCGCTTTGGGCGTGCAGGTCGAGACGGGCGAGTTTCGCGCCCTGATGGAAGTCGAGCTGGTCAACGACGGCCCGGTCACCCTGCTGCTGGATTCGGAGAGGATCTTCTGAAGCCGGGGCGGCGCTACAGGGCGCATGGGAGGATTATCACCCAGCCTCCTCACCCGTGGGTTCGCGGGAGCAAATCAAGCCTTCCCTTTCGTCCCGAACGGGGCGACAGTGGCTGTGTATCTTCAAGAAGGGAGAAGAGCCGCAGGCTTCAGCAACACGTCTAGGCTACAGAAGAGGGCCGGGAGGGAAGAAAGGGTTAGGGCGTTTCGCGGAAGGGAGTCTTGGCTTCGTAGAGCGCCATCCTGGCCTTTAGGCCTTCTATCAGGGGTTGCGCGTTCTGCTGCGTGGCGAGGGCCAGAGCTTGGTGTATGGTTTCGACGGCTTCCGCAAACCGGCCCGCCTCCGCGTAGGCGGCGGCCAGCGTGTCGAGGACTGCCGGGTCTTTTCCGCCCGATGCTTGGACCGCGCGCTGCGCGAGTTCGACGGCCTCCGTACCGTTTCGCACCGACGCCCTGGGGCACGTCGCCAGCACCCACGCCGTTTGGCTCAGCAGCGCCTGATGGTTCGGCTCCACGCGGAGCCCTGCGCGCCAGCTCGCCAAAGCCTCAGAGATTCTCCCCTGCACGTAAAACGCATTACCCAGGTTGAGGTGGTTCTGCGCCTGTGTGGGGTTGATCTCCAGCGCCTTCTGGAGATGCGCGACCGCGGCGTCGAATCTCCCTTTCTGCAACAGAGCAATTCCCAGGTTGCTTTGGGCGTTACCGTATTCGGGGCTCAGCTCCACGGCTTTCTGGAAATGGGTGATGGCCTCGTCGAGCCCGCCTTGCTGCAACAGATGGATCCCGAGGTTGTTGTGGGCCTT